>NZ_JAGPYA010000066.1:0-36965 GCF_018070245.1 Micromonospora sp. M61
CGTGGTGGTGGCGACGCCCTTGGGTGAGGTGACGGTGTCGAGCAGCGAGAGGTGCTTGCCGGTGTCCGCCGCGTCCACGGCCTGGTTGAGATACGTCAGCTCGTTGCGTTTGCCCAGCTGGTCGGTCTGGGCGGTCGGGTACCCGTTGGGGTTGTACTCGTAGGTGGTGAACTTGCCGGTCGGCTCGGTGACCTTGCTGACCTTGTAGTCCGCCGACCATTCGACCGCGGTGGCCTGGTTGAGGGGGTTGACGATCCGGGTCACCTTGCCCGTGGGGTCATAGGTGTATTTCGTGGTGCGGGACCCCGGGGCGGTGATGGTGGTGACCGCGTTGTCCACGTCGTAGGTGTACGAGGTGGTCTTGGTGGCCCGGTTGGTGCGGGACTTCAGTTTCCAGCGCAGCTTCGCGCCCTCACTGGGGCCGTAGTACGCGTAGGTGGTCTCGGCGCCTCGGGGGTCGCGGACGCTGTAGAGCCGGCTGGACTGGTTACCGATCTTCGACTCCGGGTTGATCCGATCGTCGGCCAGGGGAATGGCCGGTCCGGTGCCGTTGGAGACGGTGTAGGTGAACACGAACGACCGGTCCGGCAGGATCGCCCCGGCGGGGGTGGTGCCGCCCAACTGGGTCAGTCGGAGCAGGTTGCCGTCGTCGTAGTAGTCGAAGTCCAGCGCCGAGCCGGAGTGGTCGGTGATCCGCTGGACGTTGCCCCGGACGCGTGCCTTCTTGATCTCGTCCTTCGACCAGTAGTCGATGGTGAAGGCCCGCCCGCCCGGGTCGGTGACCTTGGTGATGCGCTTCTTCGGGCCGCCCGGATCCTCACCCGGCGGGGTGTCCTCAAGAGTGAAGGTGAGGGTGTTGCCGTTGCGGTCGGTGACCGCGGTGGGGTAGCCGTCCGCGTCGAACCAGTAGGTCACCTTGTCCGGCCGGGTCAACGCCCAGCGTCGGTCCGCCGCGTTCGTCGGCGCCTCACGCAGGTAGAGGTTCACCCCCGGCGGCTCCTGCCAGCGGGTGCCGCCGGCGCCGTCGTCGGTGCCGGCGAAGTGGTGCCGCGTGCCGTCGCCGTCGATGAAGTCAACCTCCCGCGGCTTCGGTCGCGGGTGCAGGTCGAGTTGGCTGCCGATGCGGACCAGGCCACTCATCGACAGCGAGAAGTTGTTCCCGGCCGGGCTGCGGGACTGGTCCTCCAGCGTGTTGTAGGTCAGGTCGACCATGCTGGACAGGCCCCGCCCGGGGGCGAAGAACGGCGAGTAACGGACCAGCATGTTGCCGCTGGCCACGTTCGTCAGCGAGGTCATGCCGGCGCCGAGGTCCTCGGCGTCGTACTGCCAGAACCGTTCCAAGCCGAGCAGGTCGTTCTTGGTGACCGTGACCTCGCGCACCAGCGGCTGGTCGCCCTTGGCCGAATGCCAGGTCTTCGCCGCCGTGTTGTAGAGGTCGAAACGCAACTCGTACTGGCCCATCCGCAGACCCGGGGGTAGCTTCGGCGGCTGCACGCTCACCGCCACCGGCGCGCTGCCGGCTGGGGCGATGGTCGGGAATGTGCCGTCGGCCTTGCCCTGCAACAGCACCGCGCCGTTCTTCGCCACCCAGCGGTACCAGAGCTCGGTGTTGGCGGCGCTCCAGGTGGCGGTGGACTTGTTCGCCACGTTCACCTGCGTGCAGAACGCCTCGGCCGGGCAGGTCCCGCCGGTCGCGGGTGCCATCTGCGTCGGGGCCTGCGCCACGGAGACGCCGAGGCTGCCACCACCGATGCCGTTGCCGTCGACGGTGCCGGTGTACGGGTCCTGAATCGGCGCGGACGCCGCCGGGTTCTCCCGCATCAACGCCGGCAGGTCCGCGTCCGCGGAGTAGGGCTGGGCCACCGTGACATCGGTGTTGAACTGGCTGTTCGTGTCGTTCTTCAGTGTCACGGTAATCGGGGCCGAGGCGGCGGACACCCGCCCGGCGTCATCGAACTCCCGGTGCTGAAGCTGGTGTGGGCCGTCCTCCCAGGACGCCAGCGGATTGGTCGTGTCCCAGGTCACCGCGCATCCCCGGGTGAAACTCTCCAGGTCCCACGTGCCGCAGCTGGCCCCGGTTGTGGCCACCGGAACGCCATCGACCAGCAGGTCGAACCCGTTGATGCCCGGGCCGTCGTTCAGGGCGGGCTGCCCGAAGACCTTGATCTCCCTGGCACCTGAGATCACCGCACCGTCGCTGATGCCGTACCACCGCATCTGGGAGTTGATCGGAGCCAGCACGGTGAACCCGACGAGCGGCGAGCGGGTGGCGTTGCCGGTGGCGTCCACGGCCTCGGCGGTCACCTGGTGCGGGCCGTCCGCGAAGGTCGTCTTCAGGGTGAAGGGCGGGCTGATGTCCTCACCCAGCAGCTGAACGTCCTCGTAGAAGCGAACCCTGGCCACCTCGGTCTCGTCGCCGACGGTGGCGCGCAGGATGACCGATCCGCTCTCCACCCGGGCGCCCGGCTTCGGGTCCGTGACGAACACCTGCGGTCCACGCGGTGCGGTGGTGTCGCTGAAGGTCACGGTCAGGGCCGGCGCCTGGGCCCCGGCGTCGTCGGACAGGTAGCTCACATAGGAGTCCGTCGCGCCAGGTGTCTCGGTCGGCGCGGCCAGCGCCACGCCGTGGTTCGGCGCGGCACCGGAGACCCATTGCCGGACCAGCGCGGCCACGTCCACGGCCTCGCTGCCGGCGGTGCTGCGGCTGCGGGCGGGAAGGGTCGCGGCCGCGGCCTCGATGTCGCCGCCGCCGGTGCTCCAGCGCACGCCGGCCTGCGCCTCGTTCCAGTTGGCCCCGGAACCGTCGCAGGCCCCGGTCGCGCCGCCTTCGCGCCACTCCCGGTTGATCCGGCGTACGCCCACCTGCCCGGCGTAGCCGCTGCCCTGGTACGACAGCGACAGCGTGGCGGCGGCGACGGTGGCGCCGGCCGGGATGTCGCGCAGGTCGAAGCGGACCAGCGACCGGTATGCGTGCCCGTCGGCGGCGGTGCCCACCCGCATCGTGGTGGCCGCACCATTGTTGAAGAAGTCGTCACAGCCCTGCGGGGAGGTGGTGTCCCGGTGGACCTGAGTGGCGCCGCCCATGCCCAGCCCGGCTGGCACGGTGAGTCGTGCCGTGCCCTTGGCCGGCAACGAGGCGGTCAGCTCGTTGGAGGTGACGGGCGAGGTTCCGGTGGTCCGTACCCGGTAGTGGAAGGTCCGCTCCGGCGCGCCCGTGGTGTCCGCCCAGCGCGTGGCCGACGGGTCGCCCAGCCGGGCGAGCAGGGTCGTTGACGAGGGCGTGAAGCCGGCGGTGGTGGACCGGTGCACCTCGTATCCCGCCCCGGTGTCGGGCCGGTTCCAGCGCAGTTCCGCGCCGGTGGATCGGAGCAACGAAGCGGTGAGGGTAACCGTGGTGGCCGCTCGCGCGGCGGGGGCGCCGGGGTGCGACGGCAGTACCGGCGCCCCGTACAGCATCAGCCCCAACAGAGCAAAAGTGAGCAGGATAAATCGGGCAGATCTCAGTGGCATTGCTGGCACTCCCCCGTGTTGGCGCCGCGACCGACCTGGTGTCGGTTCGGAACGTCACCCCGCAGGCACAAGCCGTATGCGGAAGGCCACCGTCACAGAGGGCTGATCAACCGGTCAATGTCACACTCTGGCGGTATGTTAACTTCCGACATCTCCAGCAAGGGATATCAGATAGTCGCTCATCGATGCTTTTCCGTCGTTTGAACGGGCCGTCCCATGCCGGCCCTGCGGCATGTCGATCGACACCACGGGGCGCTCGCCACTCCCGGACCATCGTCGGCAAAGGCAGCATGAGCTGGAGGAATCACCCGAGGATGACGTCGGTCGCTCGGCGCCCGAAGCTGGCCGGCGACATCTAGTACGTCCCCGGGCGTGTCGCAACACGAAATATGACGGCGGGCCGCGCCGGATGGAAAATTCACGTATCCGCGGCGGGCCTGCGGGCAGGCGGACCCGCTGCCGGTCGGTCTGCCGCCGATGTGGTGGGATGGGTTCGATGACTGACGACACGAAGGCCGGGCCGGACGAGCGGCTCAGTTACGAGCAGGCCCGCGCCGAGTTGGCCTCGGTGGTCGAGCGGCTGGAGGCCGGCGGCACGTCCCTGGAGGAGTCGCTGGCGCTCTGGGAGCGCGGCGAGGCGCTGGCGGTGATCTGCCAACGGTGGCTGGATGGGGCGCGGGCACGGATCGACGCTGCCCGGCAGGAGCCCGCTTCCTGACCGCGGGCGGGGCGGCCGGAGCCGCCCCCACCCACGTACGTCAGTTGAACAGGCTGTACAGCTCGGCCGGCGCCTCGACGACCTGGTCCGCCGGCGGCTTCTGCGCGGCGGTGGCGGTGCCGTAGTCGGAGTACGTCATCTTGATCTCCTGGGCGGCGGTCTGCCCGGCGGCCGGCAACTGCAACACCAGCTCGCTGAGGCGGCCCTGCGGGTCCACCTTCGCGGTGAACGGGACCGTCTTCGCCTGGGTGCCCAGCGCGGCGATCGTGGCGGCGTTCAGCGAGCCCGCCTCGGCGGCCTTGGTGACGTCGATGGTGCCGGCGTACGCGCCGGTGCCGGTGCTGCGTACCTCGGTGATGCCCTGGGTCAGCACCGCGCTGCCGGCCGGGTCGACCTTGTCGAAGTCGAAGCCGAGGTTGCGGTTGCCCTTGATCCGGGCCTGGTCCAGGTGCTGGTACTTACCGAGGTTGAGCTGCTTGATGGCTGGCAGGCTGTTGGCGGTGGGGCCGGTCAGCTCCAGCTTGACCCAGCTGTCCGGCTTGTAGTGGATCACGTCGAGCTTCATCGCCAGGTCGGACGAGGGCCCACCGATGGCGATCTTCATGGCCGCGCTCTGGCTCGGCTGGTGCACCTGCCCCTCCACCGTCGAGCCGACGGCGGTGAGGGCGAACCGGAAGTTGCCGTTGCTGATCTCCTTGGTGGAGTCGAGCAGTGCCTGCTTGGCATCGCCCGGCACGGGCGTACCGCTGGCCGCGCTCGGCGCGACGGAGGAGCTCGCCGTCGGGGACGCGGTCGATTCGGCGGTGCCGGTCGTCCCGTCGCCGCAGGCAGCGAGGGCGGGCGTGAACAGAGCGGCGGCTACCAGGCCGGCGCCGAGTCGTCGAACAGTCATGCGTGTCTCCCAAGAGGGTCACCCGACGACCTGGACGGCGCCGGAAACCGGGCGACGCAGCAGCACCGTCGGCTGCGCCGCGCGACCCGGGCCGAGCAGCGCGCCCGGATCACTCCCTCTCTGTTCCCTGTTGTCGGGTCGGACAATCACCCTTCTGTCCGGTTGCCCTTTCCGGCCACCACCAGGGCCGTCGATCGACCGAGTCCGCTCAGCGCAGCGAGCCGGCCAGTTCGCGCAGTTCGTTGTCCCGGGCATCGCCGATCACGATCACCGTCCGGGTCGGTTCCAGCAGCACCAGCGCCTGCTGGTTTCCCCGGGCCGTGTAGAGCTGCCAGGTGCGCCCGCCCAGCTCGGTGGGGCCCTGGGGCTGACCCTGACTGGTCAGCTCCGCGGGGAGCAACCGCTCCGCCGGCACGTTGCTCTGCAGGAGTTGGACGCCCCGCCCCTCCGGCGTGAGGTAGCCGAGCCGCAGGTTCGCGCCGCCCTCGACGGTCTGGTAGCGGGCGCTGACCGTCGACCAGTCGGAGCCGAGGCCCTCCGGTTGGCTCACCGGAAACACGTTCGCCGACCGGGCCTGCTCGATCGCGGGGGCGGGATCGACGGTGGTGGGCTCGTCGCCGCCGAGAAATCCCCGGTAGAACGCCAGCAGGAGGGCGATCGGGACGAGCAGCACCAGCAACGAGATCGCCATGTCCTTCGGCGAGCGTTCGGACTTGCCGGACTTCAGCGGAGGCGGTGGCGTCGGATCGGTCGCGGCGGGTTCACCACCGGGGCCGGTGGGGACGTCGACCGGCGGCTGACCGTCGGGCGGCGTGCGGTCGGCGGGGACGCGGTCGGCTGGCTGTGCGGGTTCCACCCCACCATCTTCGCAGCCGCCCGACCGGCGGTATCCGGGCCATCACCGCCCCGCGCCGACCCCGGGTCGGCCATCGTGTGAGGATCAGCGACAAAGCCGGCAGTGGGGGCCTCCCCGACGTCGGTCGTCCCCGCACCGTCGCGAGGAGGAGTAGCCGTCATGACGAACACCAGGACGCGGATCCCACAGGATCTCGACCGAAACCTTGCCCTCGACCTGGTCCGGGTCACCGAGGCCGCGGCGATGGCCGCCGGCCGTTGGGTGGGCCGGGGTGACAAGGAGGGCGGCGACGGAGCCGCTGTCGACGCGATGCGCAAGCTGATCAACTCGATCCAGATGCGCGGCGTGGTGGTGATCGGCGAGGGCGAGAAGGACAACGCCCCGATGCTCTTCAACGGCGAACACGTCGGCGACGGCACCGGCCCGGAGGTGGACGTCGCCGTCGACCCGGTCGACGGCACCACGCTGATGAGCAAGGGGATGCCGAACGCCGTGGCGGTGCTGGCCGTCTCCGAGCGCGGCGCGATGTTCGACCCCAGCGCCGTGTTCTACATGGAGAAGCTCGCCGTCGGGCCGGTGTACGCCGACGTGATCGACATCAACGCCGGTGTGGCGGAGAACCTGCGCCGGATCGCCAAGGTCAAGGGCACCGACGTCTCCGAGGTGACCGTCTGCGTGCTGGACCGGAGCCGCCACGACGACCTGGTCGCGCAGATCCGCCGGACCGGGGCGGGCATCCGGTTCATCTCCGACGGTGACATCGCGGGCTCCATCGCGGCTGCCCGGGGCGAGTCGGATGTCGACGTGCTGATGGGCATCGGCGGCACCCCGGAGGGCATCATCTCCGCCTGCGCGTTGAAGTGCATGGGCGGTGCGATGCAGGCCAAGCTCTGGCCGCGCGACGAGCAGGAGCGGGAGAAGGCGATCGCCGCCGGGCACGACCTGGACCGGGTGCTGAGCACCGATGATCTGGTAACTGGCGACAACTGCTTCTTCGTGGCGACCGGGGTCACCTCCGGGGATCTGCTGCGCGGGGTGCGCTACCGGGCCGGCGGCGCGTACACGCAGTCGATCGTGATGCGCTCGAAGAGCGGCACCATCCGGGTGATCGACTCGTACCACCGGTTGGAGAAGTTGGCGCTCTACTCCGCGATCGACTTCGACGGTCGTCCGCTGGCCGAACAGGAGTGACCATCACCGACACAGCGACCCCACCGGTCCTGTCCGCCGCCCGCCGGATCACCGGTGTCGCGCTGGCATCGATCTCCGGGGTCGCGGTGGCGGTGCAGTCCCGCATCAACGGCGAGCTGGGGGAACGCCTGGCCGACGGCTTCGCGGCCGCTGTGGTCTCCTTCGGCGGCGGCCTGGTGGTGCTCCTGGTGCTGGTGCCGCTCACCCCCGGTGGACGGCGTGGCCTGGTCGCGTTGCGGGGCGCGCTCGCGAGGGGCGCGCTGCGGCCGTGGCAGTGCCTCGGCGGCATGTGCGGGGCGTTCCTGGTGGCCTCCCAGGGCCTGACCATCGGCTCGCTGGGCGTGGCCGTCTTCACCGTGGCGGTGGTGGCCGGCCAGAGCGGCAGCAGCCTCGCCGTGGACCGGGCGGGAATCGGACCGACGGGCCGGCAGCCGGTCACCCGACAACGGCTCGCCGGCGCGGTGCTCACCGTGCTGGCGGTCGGCCTCGCGGTCGGTGACCGACTCAAGGACCCGGGCATGTTGGCGCTGGCCCTGCTGCCCCTGATCGCCGGGGTGGGCACCGCCTGGCAGCAGGCGGTCAACGGCCGGGTCCGGGCGGCGGCCGACAGCGCGTTGACCGCCACGCTGGTCAACTTCTTCGTCGGCACGGTCACCCTGCTCGTGGCGTTCGCGATCGACCTCGCGGTGCGCGGCTGGCCGACCGGTCACCTCCCCACCGAGCCGTGGCTCTATCTGGGCGGGCCGATCGGCATCGTGTTCATCGCCATCGCGGCGGCCATCGTGCGCTTCACCGGGGTCCTGCTGCTCGGTCTGGCCACCATCGCCGGCCAGATCGTGGGGGCGGTCCTGCTGGACCTGGTCTCGCCCACAGCCGCCTCGCACCCCGGCCTGAACACCCTGCTCGGGGCCGCGCTGACCATGGTGGCCGTGCTGATCGCCGCGCTGGCGCCACCCGCCAGGCGCTGACCGCGAAGCGCCAGGCGCCGTCTCGATCCGGACACGAGCCGGTCTGTCCTCGATACCAAGGGTCAGCCGGCGTCGGAGGAGTGCCCCGGGAAGAGGTGCGCGCCCGGGTCGATGGCCACGGCCGCATTGTTGACCGCCGTGGCGGCCTCGCCGAAGCCGGTCGCGATCAGCCGGACCTTGCCCGGGTATTCGGTGATGTCACCCGCCGCGAAGACCCTCGGCAGGTTCGTCGCCATCGCGCTGTCCACCAGGATGTGCCGGCGGTCGAGCTGTAGCCCCCATTCGGCGAGGGGCCCCAGATCGGCGGTGAAGCCGAGGGCTGCCACCACGACGTCCACCGGCAGCGTCTCGGCCGCACCACCGCGTACGGTCACCTCGGCGCCGGTCACCGTGCCGTCCCCGATCAGTCGGCTGACCTCGGCGTTGACCACCACCCGCACCGGCAGCGACAGCACCCGGGCCACCGTCGAGGCATGCGCTCGGAACTTCTCCCGTCGGTGCACCAGGGTCACCGAACGGGCCAACGGTTGTAGCGCCAGCGCCCAGTCGAAGGCGGAGTCGCCGCCACCGACGATCAGCACGTCCCGGCCGGCCAACTCGGCGGGCTCGGTGACGAAGTAGACGATCCCCGAGCCGGGGGCGCCGTCGGCGCACGGCAGCGGCCGAGGACTGAAGCTGCCGAGCCCGCCGGTGACCACGACCGCGCCGCAGCCGAGCTGCTCGCCGCCGGCCAGGCCGAGCACCGGACGCCCCTCGGTGTACGAGAGTTTCTCGGCGCGCGTGCCGAGCAGGTACTGCGGATTGAACGGGGCTGCCTGGGCGACCAGATTGGCCACCAGGTCGCGACCCTTGACGGCGGGAAAGCCGGCCACGTCGAGGATCAACTTTTCCGGGTACATCGCGGTTACCTGGCCGCCCGGTTCCGGCAGCGCGTCGATCACCGCCACCGACAACCCCCGGAACCCCGCGTAGTACGCGGCGAAGAGACCGGCCGGGCCGGCCCCGATCACGGCGACATCGACCTCACGCATGGCGTACCGTCGCTTTCCGCTCACGGATCAACGCTTGCTGATCTCGACCGTAGGCGGGCGATGACGGTCCGGCAAGCACGTCCCAGAGGCGCGCCGGGGAATCGGTCAGGGCAGGCGGAGTGTGTCACCCGAGTAGTCCGGCCCGTCCACGGCCGGCCGCCGTCGGCGGAACAGGATCGCCGCGACCACCCCGCCGAGCAGCCCGAACAGGTGGCCCTGCCAGGAGATGCGCTCGTCGGTGGGGAGGATGCCGACCAGTTGCCAGCCGTAGAGCAGGCCGACCAGGAGGAAGACGGCGAAGTTCCACCAGCTGCGCTCGACGATGCCCCGGGTGAGCAGGATGCCCAGGTAGCCGAAGATGACGCCGCTGGCGCCGACCACCACCGAGTTGGGTGAGCCGGTGAACCAGACGCCGAGGCCGCTGACCAGGATGATGACCAGGGTCGACCAGAGGAACCGGCGGGCTCCGGCGGCCAGGACGAACGTGCCCAGCAGGATCAGCGGGATGCTGTTGCTGTAGAGGTGGTCGAAGCCGTGGTGCAGGAACGGGGAGAAGAAGACCCCGTCCAGCCCGTCGATGCGTTGCGGGATGATGCCGGCGGTGGCGTCCAGGCCGAACGCGAGACCCTGGTCGACGGCCTCGATGAGGAAGAGGAACGGGACCACCGCACACATGGCGACGAAGGCTCGGCCGAGCGCGGCGTAGAACGCCTCGGTGCCGAACCGGAAGGGGTCGCCGCTTGACGGGTGCAGAGTCACCGTACAACTGCTATCAGCAAAATCGGCCTACCGCCACTCGCGTCCCGTCCGAGCAGCCCGGCGTACGCGCGACGGCGGGGCAGGTGGTCGCCCACCTGTCCCGCCGTTGAACCGTCAGTAGGTGTGGTTGTTCTGGAAGTAGGTCCAGGCACCGCAGGGCGTCTTGTACCTGCCCTTGATGTAGCCCAGCCCCCACTTGATCTGGGTGGCCGGGTTGGTCTGCCAGTCGGACGCGACGGAGCTCATCTTGTTGCCCGGGTATGCCTGAGGGATGCCGTACGCGCCGGTCGAGGAGTTGCGGGCCTTGTGGTTCCAGCCGCTCTCCTTGGTCCAGAGCTTCTCCAGGCAAGGGAACTCGGAGATGCCGAAGCCGGCGTCGATCGTCATGGCGCAGCCGGTCTTGCGGTTGCCGCTGTACTCCTCGCAGGACGCGGGGATCGGCCCGGTGTACGGCTTGGCGGGCGCGTTGGCGGCGGCCTCGCGCTCGCGCTTACGGGACGCCGCGGCGGCCTCGGCCTTGCGGGCCCGCTCGGCGGCTTCCTTGGCGGCCTGCGCCGCACGCAGCTTGGCCTGGTATTCGGCGGCCCGCTGCTGGGCGAACTTCACCTGGTGGGCCGACTGCCGCTCGCGCTGGTACGCGAAATCGGCCCGGTCGACCTCGACGCTGACCTGCTCGGTCAGGCCCTGTTGCTGGGTTTCACGGTCTTCGCCCAGATAGAAGCCGCCGGCTACGCCCACGGAGAGCAGCGCCACGGCGGCCGTTCGGGCACCCAACCGGCTCCACAGCCGACTCACGAAGTGGTCCCTTCGTCGGGGGCAAGGACGCGGCGCGGCCGGCCACAGGTGGGCCGTCAGCCGTGCCACGAGCGCCCCGACCGGTTGCCGGTCGCGCCGACGCACCGACCGCCGCCGATGCCGCCCATCCCAGGACGAACGATCATCAACGATGCTCATGGTGCGTGGACGCTCGTGGGACACGATTGCGCACAGTGAGGCTGATGGGAAACCAACCGACCTGTTTGTGATCTGTGCCACACCTAGAATGCGGACAAACCCCTACATAACGACATCAGATCGGGATGTCCTCCAGAAGATCCGTCACCATCGCGGCGATCGGCGACCGCTCCGAACGGCTGAGCGTGACGTGCGCGAAGAGCGGATGGCCCTTGAGCGCTTCGATGACGGCCGTCACCCCGTCGTGCCGGCCGACCCGCAGATTGTCCCGCTGGGCCACGTCATGGGTGAGCACCACCCGGGAGCCCTGCCCGATCCGGGACAGCACGGTCAACAGCACCCCGCGCTCCAGTGACTGGGCCTCGTCCACGATCACGTAGGCATCGTGCAGGCTGCGCCCGCGGATGTGGGTCAGCGGCAGCACCTCGAGGATGCCCCGCGAGGTGACCTCCTCCAGCACGTTCTCGTGGACCACCGCGCCGAGCGTGTCGAAGACCGCCTGGGCCCACGGCGACATCTTCTCCGACTCGGAGCCCGGCAGGTAGCCCAACTCCTGGCCGCCGACGGCGTACAGCGGGCGGAACACGATCACCTTCTTGTGCCGGCGGCGCTCCATCACCGCCTCCAGCCCGGCGCAGAGCGCCAATGCCGACTTGCCGGTGCCCGCCCGACCGCCCATCGACACGATGCCGATCGACTCGTCGAGCAGCAGGTCGAGGGCGATGCGCTGCTCTGCCGAGCGGCCGTGCAACCCGAAGGCCTCGCGGTCGCCCCGGACCAACCGGACCGACTTGTCCGGCAGCACCCGACCGAGCGCCGAACCACGCCCCGAGTGCAGCACCAGGCCGGTGTGGCAGGGCAGCCCGGCCGCTTCGTCGAGGTCGAGCGTCTCGCCGGCGTACAGCGAACCGATCTGCTCATCGGTCAGATCCATCTCGGACATGCCGGTCCAGGTCGGGTCGCTGGCCTGACCGTGGCGGTACTCGTCGGCGCGCAGGCCCACCGAGGCCGCCTTGACCCGCAGCGGCATGTCCTTGCTGACCAGGGTCACCTCCCGGCCCTCGCCGGCGAGGTTGAGCGCGACGGAGAGGATCCGGGCGTCGTTGCTCTCGGTGCGGAAACCGGGCGGCAACACCCCGTCGTCGGTGTGGTTGAGCTCCACCCGCAGGGTGCCGCCGACGTCGTTGGCCGGCACCGGCCGGTCGAGTCGACCATGTCGAACCCGCAGCTCGTCGAGCATCCGCAGCGACTGCCGGGCGAACCAGCCCAGCTCCGGATGGTGCCGCTTGCCCTCCAGCTCGGTGATGACCACCAGGGGCAGCACCACCTCGTGCTCCGCGAACCGGTGGAACGCCGCCGGATCGGAGAGCAGCACGGACGTGTCCAGGACAAAGGCCTGGCCGGCTGGTCGCGGCTCCTTCGGGTCGGCCGGCGCGGCAGCCGCCGTACGGCGGCTCCTGGTGGCGCGGCGGGTCGTGGCAGTCGCGGCCGGGGTCTGGTCGGCACCGGCGGTGGTACGGCGAGTCGTCACAGGCCTGCTCCGACGGATGGGCACCCGCCACCCGTGTTCCGCCTCCTCCGGTGCCCGGGGACACGGGGTCGGATGCGGAACCCCATGCGCGAGGTCGCAGATCCGGGCGGACCGGCTGGCTCGGGAGAACCCCGTGCCATGCCTAGACGCTAGCCCCGCCGGACCCTTCCGGCTAGAGGTCGGACGTGGATCTCCCAAGTCGGGTGTGCGCACACCGGTTGGCCTGGTCCCTCAGCAGCGCGGATGCCGGCGGTGGACGCGGCGGAACCGGCCGGGATGCATGCCCCCTGCGCGCATCCCGGCCGGTGGGGCCACCGTCACCGGTCTGACGGGGCCCGACGGTGCGTGTCCGCCGCGGACGACGCACCGCGTTCGTGGCGTCGGGCGGCGGGGGGTCGCCCCCCGCCCCCCCGCACCCCCGACGTCGGACGAGCGTGCCGGTCGGGTGCCGCCCGGTGATCGGGGCGGCCGGCGCGGTGAACGACGAGCCGGTGTACGTGGTGCCCGGGCGGGCGACGGTGCTGGCCGAGCGGGTGACGCTCGCCGGGGCGACCGACAGGGCCGAGGCGATCGCGGCCTGAGCGTCACGGCGACGCCTGTTCCAGGCGCCCCGATCACCGTCGAAGTAGCCCTGCCGGTAACCGAAGCGGTAGCCGATGCGGTAGCTGAGCTGCCCGTGCAGCCGGCCGGCCGCATAGCTGGTGGCACCGAGCACCAGGACGAGGAAGACCGCGAGAAAGGGGCTCATCGGGCAGCTCCGGCCCGGCCAGGACGGCAGGTCATCGCTCCTCCGGCTCGATGGTGGTGGGATCCGCGACGAGCAGCCGGTCCAGGTCGTCGGTGCTGACCTCCTCGACCAGCTCGACGCTGATCCGGCAGCCGTCCAGCACGACCTCGGCCACCGAGGACCTGCGGATCTCACCGCCGGCGTCGTAGACGCGGACGCTCAGCTCAGGGCAGCCGAGATGGGTACGCCAGGCGTTCCACTCGATGCGATCGCCGACGCTCAGCGACAGGTAGCGGCAGCCTCGGGCCAGGTAGAGGCGCCAGGGGGCGGTCAGCCCCGCGGCCACTCCCTCAGCGATCAGCCCGAAGGCCTGGGCGCGGGTGGCGAGCTCGGTCACCACACCCCCTTGGCACCGGAGGCGTGACGCATGTGAGCACCAATCGTCTCATGCACGAGACACACCGTAGATTGTCCCATGGGCGTGACAGTATCAGCTTTTCGTCCGCTTACGTTCGCCACTACGGGCATCTATTCTGCCCGCGTGGCACCCCTCAACAGTGAAGCTGAATCGTTTACCGGAAACCCGAAGATCCCGTCACGTCTGCGTGACAGCAGCGAGGCGGCGCGCGCGCCCGTCGCCGGCTGGCCGTACCGTCACGGGGTGACCGAGACGGCCAATGCGCGGAAGATCGCCTTCGCCACCTTCGTCCGACGCGCCCTGGACGAGGGACGGGCGACCCGGGCCTGGAGTGGCACCGAGGTGTCCCGGCGCACCGGCGTCTCCCGGCAGACCATCAACCGGTGGGTCCGGGGCGACTGGGCCAGCGACCCGGAAGCCGAACGGGTGGTCGCCTTCTGCGAGGGCCTCGGGCTGAATCCGGCCGCCGCCTTCGCCGCGCTCGGTTGGGACCGCACCACGGCCGGCCCTCGCGCCGGTCAACCCGCCCCTCCGATGGACCCCGATGTCGAGGCGCTACTGCGCCGCCTGGTCGACCCGAACGTGTCGGACGCGGAGAAGTTCCACATCCGGGAAACCATCAGATATCTCGCATACCGCCCAACGTTGCCGGTCGATGTCCGAAAAAGGGGCAATCAAGCAGGGTAGTTCCTCAGATAGCGAAAGAACGCCTGGTCGGGTTCATTCGTTTACCTCCGGGGCAGGAACGGGCACGCTAGCGTCCCTATTCGTACTGCTTGGGCTCGTCATCGGCGGGGGGACGGGACAAGGCCGAACCTAGCCCTGCGGGACAGAAGGAGGGGTCTGTCCATGACCCTGAAATGGTTGGCAGTCGTGGTCGCAACGGTGTCGTTGACACTGTGGGCGACCGGCAACGTGGTGACCCTCGCGGTCGAAGGTGGGCAGCTTCCGCTGCTCGTCAATCTCTTTGCGCTCGTCACCGCCGGCACCGCGGTCATCCTGGCCGTCGTCGCCGAGCTGCACGAGCGCCTCGACAACCGGATCAGCGCCCTCACCGAGTTTCTGGTGGCACGGCTCAACGAGATCGAGAACCACACCGGCGATCGCAATACCGGGTTCGTGGAGGGCTACCTGTTGAGCCATGGCCAGGAGGCGGCGGTGGTGCCGTTCGGCCGGCGCGGACGAGGAGCCGCCGAACGCTGATCTCGTACCGCCGAACGGGTCCGCTCGGCCAGGAATGAGCCCCCATCGCCGGGGTACGCTGACGCGCGTGCCGCCGTTGAATCTGGGCAATCAGCAGCCGAGAACCCCGTTGAACGCCGACCAGGCCTGGCGGATCACCGCCAGCCGGGCGGCCGGGACCGTGCTCTTCTTCGACTTCGACGGCACGCTCGCGCCCGTCGACGACGATCCGACCGCGGTGCGCCCGGCGCCCAAGGTGCTGGCCGCGATCGAGGCGTTGGCCCCGATCGTGCAGCGGGTCGCGATCGTGTCCGCCCGGCCCGTCGAGTTCCTCCGGGACCAGCTCGGCGGGCTCACCGGCGTGGACCTTTACGGCCTCTACGGGCTGGAGCACAGCCACTGCGGCGGGGAAACCGTCACCGAGCCGGCCGCGCTGCCCTGGGTGCCGACCATGCAGGAGCTGGCAGACCAGGCCCGGGCGGAGCTGCCGCCCGGCACGCTGGTCGAGTACAAGCGGCTCTCCGTGGCGTTGCACTGGCGTACCGCCCCGCAGCTCGGCTCCACGGTGCAGCAGTGGGGGCAGGCGCAGGCCGACCGGCTGGGGCTGCGGGTGCAGGCCGGGCGGATGGTGCTGGAGCTCAAGCCCCCGGTCGACCGGGACAAGGGCATGGTGATCGGCGAGGCGATCAAGGGTGCGACCGGCGCCTGGTACTTCGGCGACGATGTCTCGGACATCAAGGCCTTCGCGGCGCTGCGCACCCGCGCCGCGGCCGACCCGGACTTCGTCGGCGTCTGCGTGGCTGTGGCCAACCCGGAGACCGGTCAGGAGGTGGCGAACGCCGCCGACCTGACGATCGAGTCCCCGGCTGCGCTGGGTGACTTCCTCACCCGGGCACTGACCCACCTGCCCTGACCGGTCGGGGCGGCGACAGCTCTGTCGCCGCCCGTTCAGACGCCGTAGCGGCGTTGTCTGGTGGCGTACGAGCGCAGGGCCCGCAGGAAGTCGATGTGCCGGAAATCCGGCCAGTTGAGCTCGCAGAAGTAGAACTCCGAGTGCGCGGACTGCCAGAGCATGAAGCCGGACAGCCGCTGCTCGCCGCTCGTGCGGATGACCAGGTCGGGGTCCGGCTGGCCACGGGTGTAGAGGTGCTCGGCGATGTGCTCGACGTCCAGCACCTCGGCCAGTTCCTCCAGCGTGCCGCCGGTGGCCGCGTGCTCCAGCAGCAGCGAGCGGACCGCGTCGGTGATTTCCCGGCGACCGCCATACCCCACCGCGATGTTGACCTCCGCACCGCCGGTGCGCTCACGGGTGCGCTCCTCGGCGCCCTTGAGCGCCGCCGCAGTCTGCGCCGGCAGCAGATCGAGAGCCCCGACGATGCGCAGCCGCCAGGGGTTGCCCTCCTCCGCCAACTCCACCGCCAGGTCCTCAATGATCTTGAGGAGTGGGTCCAGCTCACTCGCCGGACGGCGCAGGTTGTCGGTGGCCAGCAGATAGAGGGTGACGTGGCCGACGCCGGCCTGGTCACACCAGCCGAGCACATGCTTGATCTTCGCCGCGCCGACCCGATGCCCGTCGTTCGGGTCGACGAAGCCCATTTCCTTCGCCCAACGGCGGTTGCCGTCGCACATCACCCCGACGTGTCGGGGCACCGGCTTACCCGCGAGCTTCGCCGTGAGCCGGCGCTCGTAGACGGAGTAGATAAGGTTCCGCAGCGTCATCACCTAGCAGCGTAGCGACCCTTCGACCAGATCACTGCCTCGGAGCCCCATCCCCGCCGGGCAGACTGATCCCGATCATTGCCAGCGTGCGGGCCGTGAGGCGTCCGTCACCCAGCCCCAACTCGACCACGTCGTAGAACACCCGGTCGTCCCGGCGGGCAGCCCGGACCGCCGCATCCACCACCCGACGCCGCCGGGCCAACCACGCCGCGACCGAGCTGTGTCGCAGGTGGGTGCCGAGGCGGCGGCGCAACCCGTGGGCGTAGCGCTGGGCAGCCGTCTCCGGCGCCTGGGCCGCTGCCTCCCCGGCCAGCGCACCGGAGAGCAGCGCGTAGAAGATGCCCTCCCCGGTGAACGGATTGATCAGCGACATCGCGTCCCCGGCCAGCAGCGTGCGCCCCTGACCCGGTGACGGCCGGTGGGTGGAGAGTGGCAGGTGATGGGCGCGCAACGCGGTCACCGTCGCCAGGTCGGTGCCGGGCAGCAGCGCGGCCAGCCGGTCCAGCAGGTACGTCCGGCTCAACGGCTCACCGCGCAGCACCTCCCCGTACCCGACGTTGGCCCGCCCGTCACCGATCGGAAACGACCAGGCGTACGCCGGCCAGCGGGCTTTCGAGGTGACGATGAGCTGTTCGGACGGGCCGGGCAGCGCCGGAGCGTACCCCCGGATGGCCAGCGCCAGGTGCCGGTCGGGATTCTGCGGGTGGCCGAGCGCCCGACGGACCACCGACCCGGCGCCGTCCGCGCCCACCACCACCCGGCCGGACAACTCGCCGTCGAGCACCACCCGGTCGGCGCGCGCTTCGACCTGGCGCACGGTGTGCCGGCGCAGCTGGGCGCCAGCCGCCACGGCGGCCGCCACCAGACGCGCGTCGAAGACCTTCCGAGGCACTGTGTACGCGGGTCGGGGCAGCGCCCGGGCCACGGCGCCGCCGCCCGGCGCGATCATCCGCAGCGCGGGCAGCGGCGCGTAGCCCTCCACCGCCTCGGTCACCCCCAGCTCGGCGAGCACGTCCACCGAATGCGCGGCGATCCCGTCGCCACACGCCTTGTCCCGGGGAAAGTCGGCCCGGTCCAGCAGCAGCACACTGGCACCAGCCCGTCGCGCCGTCAGCGCGGCGGCCGCCCCGGCCGGCCCCGCTCCCACCACCACCACGTCGAACTCGTCGCTCACCGCGCCTCCCTCCGACCAACGCGGTGCGGCCGTGCCTGTCCCCGCACCGCCCCGACGATCCACCCGCGCCGCCCACGCCGACCGTTGTGACCGGCGCCACCCGCCATCCTGCCCTCTGTCCGCTCGTGCGGGCCGCACCCGCACGGCGCTGACTTCCTGCCGTGAGGAACGCGAACGCCGCCAGCGGCAGGCGCGAGCAGTCCAGGCGTGGCCAGAAGAGGCCGCTCATGCCGGGAGGCATGAGCGGCCTCTTCGGAGGCGGGCCCATCTGTCCAACAGCCTGTAGACCTGCCCCGAATGTGGGGCATCGGGCAGGGCCCTGGGCGCTGCCCCGCATCCAGGGCATCGGGCAGTGCCCTTGGCGGCGTGGATACGGACGCGGGAGCGGGAGCGGGCACAGGCGCAGGAGCGGGCACAGGCGCGGAGGGCGGCGCGACTTCAGCGCGGGTCGCCCCATATCTGGGGCAGCTCTACAGCGGCTGTCACTACCTGGTCAGAGCTGAGAGATGGCGGCCAGCCGGGCGCGGGACGGCGCCGCCGTCAGGCCGGCGCGACGTCGTCCGCGCGGGAAGCGCGGCGCAAACCGTAGAGGGTCAGCCCAGCCGCGGCGAGCAGTGGGCCGCCGTCGCGGACCAGGCCGTCCACGCCCAACAGCCACCAGCACAGCGGCAGGTCCACCGCGAGTACGGCCACAGTGACGACGACCAGCAGCCCACGCGCCCAGTCCTTGCCCCGCATCAGGAACGCGGTGCAGAACAGCACCGCGTAGCTGGCGGCGATGCCGGCGCCGAACCAGAGCAGCACGGCCGGCACCGCGGTCAGCCGCCCGTCCAGGATGGAACCCCCGGCCACCAGGGCCGGCACCAGCATCAGCGGGCTGTAGGTGAACGCCGCCACCCGGCTGGTCAGCAGCCAGGCGCTGGCCTGCGGCCGGCGTGGAGGGGTCTCCCGCCAGGAGATGCCGGCCCGGTCGATGACGAGGCGTGGACGGTGCCGGACCAGGTGCCCGGCCAACGCCGACGAGCGGTAGAGCAGCCAGACCACTGCGGCACAGAGCGCTGTGAGGATCGCGAAGCCGAGCAGGCCGGGCAGCGGCGGCACCCCCTGCCGAGGCACGATGAGCCGGCCGACGGCGAAGATCGTGGTGACCGCGAGGATCAGCCCGAACGGGCGGGCGACCGTCCGGCCCTTCCGGACGTGCCCGATCAACAGCAGGAAACCGAACGAGCGCAGCATGGCCCAGCCGGTCCGTACGGCCAGCCCGAAACCCTGCTCCGGGGCGTACCACCAGTTGAGCAGCTCGACCACGACGGTGGCCGCCGCTGTCGTCGCGAGCAGGATGGTGAGCACCCGGACGGCGGACGGCCGCCGGACCTGGGTCTCGGCGGCCGTCCTCATGGGATCCGATGTTGCCCGCAGGGGGCGGTCTTCACACCTACCGCTGCGGCTGTGCGGCGTCGAGGCGGGCGCGCAGCGCGTCCAGCTCGGCCCAGAGCACGCCCGGCAGCTTGTCACCGAACTTCTCGAACCACTCGGTGATCATCGGCAGCTCGTTGCGCCACTCGTCCGGGTCGACCTTCAGGGCGATCCGAACGTCCTCCGGGGTCATGTCCAGGCCCTCGACGTCCAGCGCGTCGGGTGCGGGAACCATGCCCACCGGCGTCTCGACCGCGTCGGCCGTGCCCTCGATCCGCTCGACGACCCACTTGAGCACCCGGGAGTTCTCCCCGAAGCCCGGCCAGAGGAACGAACCCTCCGGGTCCTTACGGAACCAGTTGACGTAGTAGATCTTCGGCAGCTTCGCCTCGTCGCCGTCGGTGCCCTTGCCCATCTCGATCCAGTGCCGGAAGTAGTCCCCGGCGTTGTAGCCGATGAACGGCAGCATCGCCATCGGGTCCCGCCGGACCACGCCAACGGCGCCGGACGCGGCAGCGGTGGTCTCCGAGGAGAGCGTGGCACCCATGTAGACGCCGTGCACCCAGTCGCGGGCCTCGGTCACCAGCGGGATGGTGTCCTTGCGGCGGCCACCGAAGAGGATCGCGTCGATCGGCACGCCGTTCGGGTCGAAGTACTCGTCGGCGAGGATCGGGCACTGGGTGATCGGGGTGCAGAAACGGCTGTTCGCGTGCGAGGAGAGGCCCTCGCTCTCCGGCGTCCAGTCGTTGCCCTTCCAGTCGATCAGGTGCGCTGGCGGCTCCCCCATGCCCTCCCACCAGACGTCACCGTCGTCGGTGAGGCCGACGTTGGTGAAGACGGAGTTGCCCCGGTCCAGGGTGCGCATGGCGTTGGCGTTGGTCTTCCAGTCGGTGCCGGGCGCGACACCGAACAGCCCGTACTCCGGGTTGACCGCGTAGAGGCGGCCGTCCGGGCCGAACCGCATCCAGGCGATGTCGTCGCCGATCGTCTCGACCTTCCAACCCGGGATGGTCGGCTCGACCATGGCCAGGTTGGTCTTGCCGCAGGCCGAGGGGAACGCGCCGGCGATGTGGTAGGTCTTGCCCTCCGGCGAGGTGATCTTGAGGATCAGCATGTGCTCGGCGAGCCAGCCCTCGTCCCGGCCCATCACGCTCGCGATCCGCAGCGAGTAGCACTTCTTGCCGAGCAGCGAGTTGCCGCCGTAACCCGAGCCGTACGACCAGATCTCCCGGGTCTCCGGGAAGTGCGAGATGTACTTGGTCTCGTTGCACGGCCAGGCGACGTCCTGCTGGCCGGGCGCGAGCGGTGCGCCGATCGAGTGCAGCGCGTGCACGAAGTCCGCGTCGTCACCCATCGCCTCGAGCACCCGGGCGCCCATCCGCGTCATGATCCGCATCGAGGCGACCACGTACGGGCTGTCGGTGATCTCGACACCGAACATCGGGGACTCGGCCTCGACCGGGCCCATGACGAACGGGATGACGTACATCGTCCGACCACGCATCGAGCCGCGGTAGAGATCGGTCATCGTCCGCTTCATCTCCGGCGGCGACATCCAGTTGTTCGTGGGGCCGGCGTCCGCCTCGTCGACGGAGCAGATGTAGGTGCGCTCCTCGACCCGGGCGACGTCCGTCGGATCGGTACGCGCGTAGAACGAGTTGGGCTTCTTCTCCGGGTTCAGCCGGATGAGCGTTCCGGCCTCGACCAGCTCGTCGGTGAGGCGGCGCCACTCGTCGTCGGACCCGTCCACCCAGACCACACGATCGGGGGTGGTCAGTTCCGCGACCTCACGGACCCAGGCGAGCAGTTTCGGATGGGACGTCGGGGCCTGATCAATACCCCGCACAACAGCCGGAGCAACCATGACACATCTCCTTGTGGTCGACGCTGACCGATCTATGGGATGCACGAGACTCAGCGGCGCGATGCGTCGCCTTCGTGGAAACCTGGGATTGGCCTCAGCGTAAACCGGGCAGCCTTCCGAGTCAGTGGGACTGGTTGTGAAGAACTGCACAAGGTACGGCCACGCTGCGGCATCACGAGCTGATACCCGCTTTCCCGCGCAGTTTCACGCAAATCTTGTTGTGCACCCCGGCGGACGCTTGTTGCGGTCGGACCGTGACCTGCCCCGCCGACCGGTGCGTGGATTCCCGTTCCGGGGCGCGTCAGTCCTCCCAATTGGTTACGCTCCGTTCAACGGTTTCGCACAGGGTGATGGGCTCCTTCGAGCGACCACGCCTGCTCGCCGTTGCTACCCCTCTGACTGGTCGGCAACCGGTAGGCTCCCTCCGTGGCCGCCACGATGACCGGGGAGCAACCGGGACCCCGGCAGACCCGACAGGGTCTGGTCGGCAAACTGCTGGACCGCTTCGGCCACCTCGTCCGCGAGATGAGCAAGTTCGCCACAGTGGGCGGGATCGCCTTCATCATCGACTTCGCGCTCTTCAACTATCTGACGAGCAGTCGCGGCGTCGAGGAGTTGACGGCGAAGACCATCTCCACCGTGATCGCGGCCTCCGTCGCCTTCATCGGCAACCGGTTCTGGACGTGGCGACACCGTCAACGCAACAACCCGGCCCGTGAGTACGCGCTGTTCTTCCTGTTCAACGCGGTCGGCCTCGGCATCGCGGTGGCCTGCCTCGCGCTCAGCCGGTACGGGCTCGGCAGCATCTGGCCGTCCGTGTTCCAGACGCGTCTGGCCGACAACGTGGCCAGCTACATCGTCGGCACGGGACTCGGCACGCTGTTCCGATTCTGGTCGTACCGGCGGTTCGTCTTCATCGAAGCGGGAACCCCGACTCTTCCGCAGGTGAAGCCCGAGCGTGACCACCGAGCGTGACCTGCCGCCCACCTCGTTCGGCCGGTGATCACCGGCCGCACCAACTGCCCTAAGGTGTTTCGCATGCGTCTTGTCCGTCTGCTGCCTGAGCGCTGGCAGAAGTTCATCCACGAGGCGCTCAAGTTCGGCATCGTCGGCGGCATCAACACTGTCATCAATTACGCGGTGTTCAATGCCCTTGCACTGACTGTTTTCGTCAATGGCCAGCTGAAGGCGACCGTGATCGCGACCATCGTCGCCACGATCACGTCGTACCTGATGAATCGGCACTGGACGTACCGGGATCGCCCGAAATCGGCACTTCGCCGGGAATACCTCCTTTTCTTCCTATTCAACGGTGCCGGCCTGCTCATTGAGCTTGGTGCCGTGGCCGCAGCCAAGTACGGCCTCGGCGTACACGGCCTCCTGGCACTGAACGTGGCCAAGACCGTCGGTGTCCTGCTGGCCACGCTGTTCCGGTTCTGGTCCTACCGAACCTTCGTCTTCCAACCCGTCGCACCAGTCGAGAAGGAGACGAAGCCCGACTCCACCTGGCACGGCATCCCGCGCGACGAGTGGGACACCATGGCGGAGATGGACCCGGTCGCTGAGCTCGCCGAGTCCGTGTCCGAGCTGGAGGAAGCGGAGTCCGTGCAACGCGGTGACCTACCGCCCGGCGCACCCACCCAGGGTCGGGCCACGCGGCCGGGCGTCAGCCCCGCCGCCGACCTGGACGCGGAACTCGCCGCGGAACTGCACGCCGGCACCCGCCGCTCGCCCCGCCGGTGACGACACCCGCCACGCGCTCCGGCACCGGGCAACCCGCCGAGCTGTTCTTCGAGGATCTCGTCCCGGGGCTCACCGTCGATCTCGGCGTGGTAACCGTGGACGGCGACGAGATGGTCGCCTTCGCCCGCCGCTTCGACCCGCAGTGGTACCACGTCGATACCGACCTGGCCG
The DNA here is from genome assembly GCF_018070245.1 of Micromonospora sp. M61. Taxonomy (NCBI): domain Bacteria; kingdom Bacillati; phylum Actinomycetota; class Actinomycetes; order Micromonosporales; family Micromonosporaceae; genus Micromonospora; species Micromonospora sp. M61. The sequence continues at coordinate 22,825 of NZ_JAGPYA010000066.1, forward strand.
GGGAAAGCCGGCACGGCGGGTTGATCGCGAGTGGCTTCTACACGGTCAGCCTGTTCATGCGCGCGTACGTCGACCACCTGCTGTCCCGGGCTGCTGCGGACGCCTCCCCCGGTCTGGAGGAGCTGCGCTGGCTCGCTCCGGTGCGCGCCGGGGACCGACTCGCCGTCCGCGTCGACGTGATGGGCGCCAGGCCGTCCACCGCCCGCCCAGGGCTGGGCACCGTCAGCCTCACCGGCACCATGCTCCGCCTCGGCCCGGACGACCGGCCCGAGCAGGAGGTGCTGCGGACCCGCTTCCGTGGCTGGTTCGCCGCCCGACCGACCGAAGCCGAACCAGCCGGCCCGGCCGAACCAGCCGGTCCGGCCGAACCAGCCGGCCCGGCGGAACCGGCCGAACCAGCGGGCCCGGCCGACCCACCCGAGGCGGATCTGTCCGAGGCGGATCTGTCCGAGGCTGACCGGCCCGACCACGGCCCGACCGGCGCCGACCAGCCCGCGAGCGACCCAGCCGAGAGCGACCCAGCCGAGAGCGACCCAGCCGAGAGCGACCCAGCCGAGACCAGGCCGGCCGAGACCAGCCCGGACCGGCCCGAACAGCCCGAAGGCGGCCCGGCGAAGGCCGAACCACACGACTGACCCGCCCCGACTCCGGCCAGGGCGGGCCTCAGTCGGCGCGGACGATCAGGTCGTGGTGTCGCGCAGCGGCTTTCCCTCGCGCATGTCGGCGAGGATGTCGCGCATCTCCCCGTCACCCAGCGAGTGCTTGTCGTGCTGTGCCTCGACCAGCTCGTACAGGGTGGTCTGCACGCGACCGACCCCCGGCACGTCGGCGAGCACGGACTGGCCGCGCTCGCCGGCCGACTCGATGGTAAGCGTGCCGCAGCCGAGCAGCCGCTCGAAGAAGTGCTGGTTCATCGAGTGGTCGTTGATCCGGGTGAGTGGGAGGTCCCGCCGGTCCCGGGAGAAGACACCCTGCTGGAGCAGCACGCGCTCGTTGGTGAACAGGTAGTGGGTGGTCCGCCAGACCAGGAACGGCCACAGACCGAGCCAGAGCACCGCGACCAGGGCGATCAACCCGATCACGGCGATCGCGATCGACCCGCCGCTGCTCTCGGGCAGCAGGAGCACGCCGACCACCACCGCGGCGATGGCCAGCACCAGCACCACGATCGGCCGGATCAGTGCCTTCCAGTGCGGATGCAGGTGCAGCACGACGTGCTCGTCCTTGGTGAGCACGTCTTCTGGAAACGCCACGGGGAACCTCCAACGCCTTCTTCTCGACGCGCAGACGGTAAACCCCCCAGGGCCCACCACAACATCCGCCACGCGGCCCCACCCCGCTCTTCCCGATCATGCACGTCGGGCCGTCGCCCTGCGGCTCTCGCCCGTCGCGGGTGGGCAGCGACCGCAAGATCGCGAGAGGGTGGATCAGCGCAGGTGGAGGACGTCGCCAGCGGCCAGGGTGCGGGTGGCCGTCGGGGTGGCCACCTGAAGCTGGCCGTCCCGGTCCACCCCGGTGGCGGTGCCGGTCAGAACCTCCCCGTCGGGGAGCAGGACGCGCACCTCACGACCAACCGTTCCGCACGCCGCCAGGTAGGCGTCACGCAGGCCGCTGGCCACCGCGTCGCCGCCCGCCGAACGCCAACGGTCGTACCACTCGGCCACCGCGCGCAGCAGGGCCCGCAGCAGCGGGTCCCGGTCGGTTGCCACCGCGCCGGCCAGCTGCAGCGAGGTGGCCGGCAACCCGGTCGGGTTGACCGGCAGCTCGTCGGCGCGCAGCGTCACGTTCAGCCCGATGCCGAGCACGATGGCCGGCGGTTCGTCGGGCGAACGACCCGGCACGACCTCGGCCAACACGCCCGCACACTTCGCGCCGTCGATCAGCAGGTCGTTGGGCCACTTCAGGGAGGCCTCCAGCTCGGCCAACCGGGCCACTGCCTCCACCAGCGCCACGCCGGCCAGCAACGGCAGCCACCCGTACCCCGTGGGTGTCACCGGCAGCCAGCCGCGGTCCGGCACGGCCTCGCCGGGTCGTAGCAGCACGCTGGTGGCGATGCCGGCGCGCGCCGGCGACTGCCAGACCCGACCGCGCCGGCCGCGCCCGGCGGTCTGCTGTTCGGCGACCACGACCAGGCCCTCGGGCTCGCCGGCCCGGGCGGCCTCGGCCACGTCGGCGTTGGTGGAACCGGTCTCGGCGCGCAGCTCCAGCCGGGCCCACGGCCCGTTCGGCGCGATCAACGCGCGGCTCAGCCGGGCCGCCGACAGCGGCGGGCGGTCCAGATTGGTGTACGGGGAGCCCGACATTCCGCCAGCCTACGACGGTCGCCACGGCGGCACTGAGGCGTACTGCACAGCGGCACCGACCTGAACCATCGTTATATTCCCTGGGTGACTACCGAGACCGGGACCAACATCCACAGCACTGCCGGCAAGCTGGCGGACCTGGAGCGCCGGGTCGACGAGGCGGTGCACGCCGGGTCGGCCCGCGCGGTCGAGAAGCAGCACGCGCGCGGCAAGAAGACCGCCCGCGAGCGAATCGAGATGCTGCTCGACGAGGGCTCCTTCGTCGAACTCGACGAGTTGGCCCGGCACCGGTCCACGGCCTTCGGGCTGGAGAAGAACCGCCCGTACGGCGACGGTGTGGTCACCGGCTACGGCACGGTGGACGGCCGGCAGGTGTGCGTCTTCGCCCAAGACTTCACGGTCTTCGGCGGCTCGCTCGGCGAGGTCTTCGGCCAGAAGATCGTCAAGGTGATGGACCTCGCCATGAAGATCGGCTGCCCGGTGGTCGGCATCAACGACTCCGGTGGCGCGCGCATCCAGGAGGGCGTGGTCTCGCTCGGCCTCTACGGTGAGATCTTCTTCCGCAACGTGCGGGCCTCCGGCGTCATCCCGCAGATCTCTCTGGTGATGGGGCCCTGCGCCGGCGGCGCCGTCTACTCCCCGGCGGTCACCGACTTCACCGTGATGGTCGACCAGACCTCGCACATGTTCATCACCGGCCCCGACGTGATCAAGACGGTGACCGGCGAGGACGTCGGCATGGAGGAGCTGGGCGGGGCACGCACGCACAACTCCCGCAGCGGCAACGCGCACTACCTCGCCAGCGACGAGGAGGACGCGGTCGACTACGTCAAGGCACTGCTGTCGTACCTGCCGTCGAACAACCTCGACGAGCCGGTGGTCCTCGAGGCTCCCGCCGACCTGACCGTCAGCGACGAGGACCGGGCCCTGGACACCCTGATCCCGGACTCGGCCAACCAGCCGTACGACATACACACGGTGATCGAGCACGTCCTCGACGACGGGGAGTTCCTGGAGGTCCAGCCGCTCTACGCGCAGAACATCGTGGTCGGCTACGGCCGGGTCGAGGGACGGCCGGTGGGCGTGGTGGCCAACCAGCCGATGCACTTCGCCGGCACCCTGGACATCGCCGCCTCGGAGAAGGCCGCCCGGTTCGTCCGCACCTGCGACGCGTTCAACATTCCGGTGCTGACCTTCGTGGACGTGCCCGGCTTCCTGCCCGGCACCGGCCAGGAGTGGGACGGCATCATCCGCCGGGGCGCCAAGCTCATCTACGCGTACGCCGAGGCGACCGTCCCCAAGGTCACCGTGATCACCCGCAAGGCGTACGGCGGGGCGTACGACGTGATGGGTTCCAAGCACCTCGGCGCGGACCTGAACTTCGCGTGGCCGACCGCCCAGATCGCCGTGATGGGCGCGCAGGGCGCGGTGAACATCCTCTACCGCTCCGAACTGGCCGGCGCCGACGACCCGGCGGCGGTCCGGGCCGAGAAGATCGCCGAGTACGAGGACACCCTGGCCAACCCGTACGTGGCGGCCGAGCGCGGGTACATCGACTCGGTGATCCCCCCGCACGAGACGCGCACCCAGATCGTCCGGGCGTTGCGCATCCTGCGCACCAAGCGGGAGACCCTGCCTCCGAAGAAGCACGGCAACATCCCGCTCTGAGCCTTGTGACGGCCCCTGCGGCCCCTGATCGCGCCTGATCCGCGCAACTTCAGCGTTGTTGCTGCCTCCGGGCGGCGGGAGGCAGCAACAACCCTGATGTTGTGCGGATCATCGCCGCGGCCGGGGTCAGCAGGGCGGGTTGGCGGCGAGGCACATCCGGCGGGCGGCGACCTCGGCCAGGCGGCGAAGCTCTGGCTCGGTGCCGGTCTGCCCCACACCGAGCACTGTGATCAGGTCACCCACCCGGACCACTGCGGTGCTGGTCGGCCGAGGCAGGTCGCCAATCGGCTTGCCGGTCTGCTGATCGCGGGGCTGCGAGACGTCGTGACGCAGCAGCACAGCCCCGTCGCCGGCGAAGTCCCGCTGGGTCACCGTCCAGCGGTGCACCGCCTCGGCGGTGCCACTAGCCTCCCCCACCTGGTACGGCCCGACGCTCCGGTACTCCCTGCATGGGGCGGTCAGTTCGTCCAGACTGCTGAGAAGCTGGGCGGCCCCGTCCGGAGTCAGCCGGAAGAGATCCTGCGTGACGAGACCGTCGTTCTCGGTCATGGCCCTCGGGGCGTTCTTTTGCACCAGGGTCTGCGACCGGGACAGCAGTGACACCTGCACGCCATCCGGGTACCCCTGATCCGTCCGGCAGTAGGTGAGCAGCTGATCCAGCCGGATCGACTCCCGCAGTCCTGATTCGCTGAGCTGCACGTCGACCGGCTGCGGCAGGTCGGTCGGCTGGAGCAGGGCGTCGGTGGTGATCTCGTGCCGGGTCGGCGCGGCGGAGGCGGCCGGGTGCACCGATGGCGGGGACGTCCTCGGCGCGGCGACCGCCACGGCGGAAAACCCGGCGAGGGCCAGCACGACGGTGGACACCACGATCCTGCGCTGGCTGCGGCGACGGGCTCGGGCGCGGATCTCCTGCGGCTCCGGCCAGCGCACGTCGAGCAGGTCCCGCCGGACGTGTTCGACGAAGGTCGGTTCGTCACGCATCGGTGGCCTCCTCCAGGTCAGAGACGGCGAGCAGATCGGCGAGCGCGACGCGCCCCCGGGAGAGTCGAGCCTTGACCGTGCCGACGGGGGCCGCGGTCTCCCGTGCCACCTCGGCGACCGGCATGCCGACCAGGTAGTACAGGGCGATGGCGACGCGTTGCTCCTCGGGTAGCAGACGCAGCGCGGCGACCACCTCGACGGTGTCGGTGCCCGGGCCGGGAACGGTCTCGACGGCCCCGTGTCGCAGGTACGCGCGAGCACGACTGCGCAGGCTGCGCCACCGGCTGACCGCGATGCGGCTGGCCACGACCCGCACCCACGCCTCCGGTTCGTCGTACCGGCTCACCGTCGACCAGCGCTGCCACGCCCTGATGTACGCCTCCTGCACGGCGTCCTGCGCCTCGCCCCGATCGCCGGTGAGGGCGTAGACGAACCCGAGCAGCCGTTGACGGCTCCCCCGGTAGAACTCGTCGAACCCGTCGACGTCCGGCACCCGCTACCTCCCCGTGTCGCTCGCAGGGAACACGCGCCGGGCAGGGTCGTCGGTTGCCCCGATCAGGCGATCATCTTCTCCAGCTCGACGAGCGGGAACGCGCCAGCCGCGATCCGCTCGCGGACCGCCCGGCGTACGGCCCGCTGAACGGCGACGTTGACCGGGGTCGCCACGCCGTGCAGCCGGCCCAGCAGCGCGATCTCGCCGTTGAGGTGGTCGACCTCGGTCGAGCCGGTGCCCCGGGCCAGGCTCTGCCAGGTGGAGCCACCCGAGCGGGCCTCGCCGTCGACCGGGCGCTGCCCTACCAGGTCACCGCGTTCGGCCTTCTCCTCCTCCGGCGAGGTGTGCGCGATCCCGGCGGCGGCGAGCGCGGCGACACCTTCGGCGCGTACCCGCTCAACCAGCGCGTCCGGGATGCCCTGCCCGAGCAGCGCCTGGAGGCCGTTGCCGAGGTTGCTGAGCAGCTTGCCGTACTTCCAGCGCAGCACGTCCGCGCGCACCGGGGCGACGAAACCGGCGGCGTCCAGATCCGCGGCGATCGCCCGGTCGGTGTCGTCGGCGCCGCCCGGGTAGCGACCGATGTGGAGCATCCCGGGGTGCGGGTAGCCGTTGGCGACAACCACGCCCGGGTCCAGATGGGTGGCCGGCAGCCAGACACAGACCGGGTGCACGTCGGTGAAGAGGCGTAGCGCCGCTCGCTCGTTCGCCACCCCGTTCTGGGCGGTCACCAGCGGCAACCGCTCGCCCGCCGTGCCGCCGCCGACCACCGGGGCGTCCACCCAGGCGGCCAGCGCACCGGCGGTGTCCTGCGACTTGACGGTGAGCACCAGCACCGTGTCCGAAGGCAGTGGCCGCTCGTCGGGCCCGTCCACGGCGGTGAGCCGGGCGGTCACCTCACCGTCGGGCTGCCGCAGGGTCAGACCCCGCGCAAGAATCGCATCCCGGTGAGCGCCCCGGGCCACCAGTGTCACGTCCCTGCCGGCCTCGGCGAGCCGTACGCCGATGGTCCCGCCTACCGCACCCGCACCAATGATCACGTACCGCATGACGCCCATTCTGCCCGCTGCCACCCCTCCCGCCGTCGATCATGGAGGTGTGGTGCCTGGCTGCGGAGGTATTGCGGCTTTCGCGGCCCACCACAACTCCATGATCGACCCGGACGGAGGCCGGGGGTCAGAGCGTCAGGCCTGCATCGGTGAGGATCGGGCCGGTCAGGAGCAGGGCGCCTGCGATCAGGGCGGCCAGGTTGACCAGGGCGAAGACGGTCACCCAGAAGAACGCCGGGAACGGGGTCAGCCCCGCGAGCTGGTCGGCGTCGGAGGCGGGCATCCGGCCGCGCGACCGCAGCCGTTGCAGCTCCACCACCGGTCGCACCCCGCCGAGCAGTAGAAACCACACCCCGGCGTACGCGAACGCGGCCTGCACCTGCGGGGTGGCGTACCAGGAGACGGCGAACACCAGCGCGCCGGTGACCAGCAGCGACACCACGCCGAAGGCGTTGCGGATCATGATGAGCATGGCGAGCAGCAGCGCCACCGCGACCCAGAGCAGCAGGGTGATCCGGTTGCCGCCGAGCAGCCACGCACCGGCCAACCCGACCAGAGGCGGGGCGACGTATCCGGCAAGCAGGGTGAGGATCATGCCGGGACCGGTGGGGCGCCCGGCGGAGAGCGTGAGCCCCGAGGTGTCCGAGTGCAGCCGGATACCGCGCAGTTTGCGCCCGGTGAGCAGGGCGACGAGCGCGTGTCCGCCCTCGTGGGCGATGGTGATGGCGTTACGGGCGATCCGCCAGGGCAGTCGGGTGGACACCACCACCAGCGCGACGGCCGCGGTGATCAGCACCAGCAGCGGAGGCGGGTCCGGCTGCGCGCCGAACAGCGTGTCCCACAGGTCGCCCAGCCCGTCGATCGACATCATGGGGCGCGAGCCTACCGGCGGCGTTCCGTGTCGCTCCCGAGGCACCGGCTCGTAGTGCCTGAGACGGATCGGGTGGCCATGAAGGCAGAGGTGATTACAGATGGGGTCGTTGTCCTTGGAACACCACATCGGACTCTGGACCGAGGCCGACTACTTCGCCTTGGGTGAAACCCCGGACCGGATCGAGCTGCTCGACGGGAGCCTGCTTCTGAGCCCGGTCCCGAGTAAGCGCCACCAGTTGGTATCGCGCCGGCTGGCCGACCATGTCGACCGCGCGGCCGACGGCCTCGCCGTCTTCGGAGCGGTCAACGTGCGGCTCGGGGTGGATCGGATAGTCATCCCCGATGTGGTTGTCGCGGACACCGACGACGAGGGCACGGCGGTGAAGGCTGCCGAGGTGGTGCTCGTCTGCGAGGTCGTCTCGCCCGGCAACGCCGCCGCCGACCGGCTGGTCAAGATGCAGCTCTACGCCATTGCGCGAATCCCCTGGTACCTGCTGGTCGAGCAGGACGGGGACGGTCACTCGTTGCGGCTGTTCCGGCTGGACGGTGAGCACTACGTCGAGGACCAGGTGGCAAAGCCGGGCGAGACTCTGACCGTCGTCGAGCCGTTCCGTTGGCAGCTCGACCCGGCCACTCTGCGCTGAACCACCCTCTCCACGGCCACGGGGGCCTTCACGCCCTGCTGATGAAGCTTTTTTCTGCCCACCTTGTGATCTAGGGCACTTACCTTCAAAGATGGTTGTCGATAGAGCCACCCACTTGGAGGCACTCATGGCCCGTACCCGATCATCGCTGCGCCGCGCACTCGCGGCCGGCCTCACCGTCCTCGCCACCGCGGCGGCGGCCCTGGTCGCGACCGCCGGACCGGCGTCCGCCGCCACCACCCCGGGCGTCGACGTATCCAACTACCAGGGCGCCATCAACTGGACCAGCGTCCGCAACGCGGGCATCCAGTTCGCCTTCATCAAGGCGACAGAGGGCACCAGCTACAAGGACCCGCGCTTCAACGCGAACTACGTCAACTCGTACAACGCCGGGGTGATCCGCGGGGCGTACCACTTCGCCCGGCCGAACATCTCCGCCGGCTCCACCCAGGCCAACTACCTGGCCTCCAACGGTGGCGCCTGGTCGGCGGACAGCCGCACCCTGCCGGCGGCCCTGGACATCGAGGGCAACCCGTACGCCGGCGGCTACTGCTACGGGCTCAGCACGACCGGAATGCGCAACTGGGTGCAGGACTTCCTGAACACCTACCGCTCCCGCACCGGCCGGTACGCGGTCATCTACACCACCGCCAGCTGGTGGAACCAGTGCACCGGCAGCTGGACCGGCCCGTGGGCGAACCACCCGCTCTGGCTGGCCCGCTGGTCGAGCACGCCGGGTGCCCTACCCGCAGGCGCGTCGGTGTGGAGCTTCTGGCAGTACACCAGCACCGGGGCCGTCTCGGGAATCAGCGGCAACGTGGACCGCAACTACTGGAACGGCGACAGGAGTCGACTGATCGCGTTGGCCAACAACACCTGACCGGGCCGTTGGCGGCAGCGGGATCGACGGTCACCACACGGTCGACAATCGGTCCGGCTGCCGCCACACACCGGTCTACGGGTCAGGCCCGCCGCCGGCTCAACGCCGGCACCACAGCTTCCTCACGGGCCAACGCGCCCCTGCGGGTGAGCCGCCAGGCGGCCACCCCGAAACCGGCAACGATCACGACGCCGAACAGTGCGATGAGCGCCGGGATCCCCATGGTGACCAGCAGCAGAATCGCGTCGCCGAGCGCGACGAGCATCCACAGTGCCAGCCGAGGCCGGGCGTCCCTCCGTCGGTAACCCATGTCGTGCCTCCCTCCGTCGTCGAAGGTCAATTACCCAGGACGACGCAAGGTCATGCGAATCAGTTTCAGTCCTGGCGGTCGGGCACGAAACCCTTGGCGATGCGGTCGAAGTTCGGCAGGTTGGCCTGCCAGTCCTTCTGGGCGATCTCCCACCGCAGGGCGTAACCGCGGTTCTTGGCCGTCACGAACCCGCGGTTGCGGACGTGGATCCGCTGCCCGTCCCGGGTCTCCAGCCACTCCCAGTCCGCGCAGGTCCGCCCGACATTGCAGCGCTCGATGCTGAGGTACTGATAGTTGGTGACTTCGTTCTTGCGGTCGCCCTCGATGCTCTTCCAGTCGGCGTAGGCGTCCTTCTTCGGCGTGCTGGTCCACTGCACGAGCAACTCGCCCGGCCCGTTGGACTCATCGAAGACGACGGTGTCACGGCTGACCTGCCGCCGCACCCAACCGTCGGGGATCGGCAGTGCGAAGCCGACCGGGTCCCGGTGCAGCTTCCAGCCAGCCGGCAGGGCGTTCGGGTCGACCGACGGGGTGGCCGACGGCGTGGCGGAGGGCGTCGGACTCGGGGCACCCGGAGTGGGCGGTGGCACCGCCGGATCGGAGGTCGGCGGCGCGGACGTCGCGGCGGCCCCAGTCGGGTTGGCCTGCGGGGTCTTGTCGTCACCCTTGCTGAGCAGCGGCACGATCACCACGAGGCCGACCAGCAGCAGCGCGACCAGGGCCCCGATCAGCACGTTGCGTCGGGTGTTGCTCGGCTTCGTACCGCCGTACGTCGGCACCGCCGCACGACCGGCCGGGCTCATCGGCGGCATGAGCGACGTCGGCGTCGACGGCTTGCGCTGTTCCGGAGGCACCGGCGGGCCGTCGACGACCGTCGGCTCGTCGTCGGAGCTGCTCGTGCCGTCGCCGGTGTTCGTCGTACCGTCGCCGGTCGCGTCGCCAGTGGCCGCGACCTTCGTGGTCGGCTCGGCATCGGACGGGCGGTCGATCGTGGCGGTCGGCTCGGCCGGCACCGCGGCGGTCGGGTCGGCGTCGTCCACACCGGACGGAACGACGGTCGTGGGCGTGGCGTCGGCGGCGGACGTCGCGGCAGCAGCGGAGGTCGCGGCGGAGGTGCTCGCGGCGGCGGCCGGCGGCGGCGACACCGGCCGGTCGGCGCTCTCGGCAGGTCGCGGTGCCGGCACCACCGGAAGGCGCGGCTGGCGCGGGCCGTTCGGCCCCGGCCGGCGTACGCCATCGAGCAGTGAAATCCCGCGCGCCCGCTTGCCCCCGGCGCGGCGCAGCAACCGCTCCGCCACCTCGGCGGTGATCCGCTCGTTCGGGTCCTTGCGCAGCAGCCCGTTGAGCACGGCCTTGAGCGGGCCGGCGTTCTTCGGCGGCGGGATCGGCTCGGTGGCCAGCGCGGCCAGGGTGCCGATCGCCGACGGCCGAGCGTACGGAGACTTGCCCTCCACGGCCGCGTAGAGCGTCGCGCCCAGCGACCACAGGTCGGCCTCCGGCCCGGCGGTGCCGTCGCGGGCGCGCTCCGGGGAGATGTACGCCGGTGAGCCGAGGACCATGCCGGTGCGGGTCACATTGGGGTCACCCGGGATCGTGGCGAGACCGAAATCGGTCAACACCACCCGGCCGTCGTCACCGAGCAGCACGTTGCCCGGCTTGACGTCGCGGTGCATGACGCCCGCCTTGTGCGCGGCGCTCAGGGCACCCAGCACACCGAGGCCGATCTCCACCGTCTGGGCCACCGACACCGGGCCGTCTTCGGCGAGAGTGTCCTGCAACGACTTCGACGCCACGTACTCCATGACGATCCACGGATCGCCATCGGTGCGCAGCACGTCGAAGATGCGGACGACATTGGCGTGGTTGAGCCGGGCGATGGCCCGGGCCTCCCGCAACGAGCGCTCCCGCATCTCGCGGCGCTCCTCGTCGGTGAGACCGGGCGGCGGCACCAACTCCTTGATGGCGACGTCCCGGTGCAGCACCTCGTCGCGCGCCTTCCACACCCGGCCCATGCCGCCCTGGCCGAGCGGCGACAGAAGCCGGTATCGGTCAGCGACGAGTTGGGGAAGCGCGTTCGACATCGGTGAGACGGTACCCGGACCCGCCGACGCTCACACCGCCGGCACGCCACTGTCCGCTTCCCGCAACTTCGCCCCGCGTACCCTGGCGTCATGTCTGCCGAAGAGCCGCTGATCCGGGTCGTCCGCGGCGTACCCACCGCCGAGGAACTGGCCGCCCTCGTGGGGGCGATCGTCGTCCGCTCCCGCCCGGCCACGGCCCCCGCACCGGCGACCACGTCCGCCTGGGCGCGCAGCGGCCGACCGGCCAGCTCCCGCGGGTGGCGCGCCGCCGGCCTGCCCCGCTGACCCGACCCGCCCGGGCGGGGGCTGCCAGGGGCACGCCCAGCCGTTACCCTCACTCAGGGAAGCGGTGCCGTCACAGGTAGGGAGGATCCATGATCCCCGAAGAGGACAGGCCAGCGCCCTGGCTGCGCGGTTACGGCGGCATCGAGGCCGACATCAGCCAACTCCGCGACTTCGCCGACCGGCTCGCCGCCGAGGTCGAGAGCAACTACGCGCCGCACCTGTCGTACATCGCCGAGGACATGTCCGCCAAGCTGCCCAACCCGTGCGACGCGTTCGTCGAGCTGGTCACGTTCCTGCACGCGCACCACGAGACGCAGCAGGCCACCGCCGACATGGTGTACGCCGTCCGCGGCGCCACCGGCCACCTGGCCGCCGCCGCCGATCGGGTCGCCACGCACTACGCCGACAGCGACGCCTTCACCGCCGCCCGCGTCGTCGACGTGCGACGGGCCCTCGCCGACCCGAGCACCGTCCTGCCCGGCCGCCCGACGCCCATGCTGACCGACCCGACCGGTCCCGAGGCCGAAGGACCGGTGGTGCTGCCGTGATCGAACGGGGCACCGGCCGCACCTCCGGCCTCACCGACTGGCAGCTCATGGACGTCAACAGCATGTGGGCCTGCCTGCACGACCACGACACCGCCAACCACTGGAAACAGGTCGCCGGCTGGCGCAAGGTCTGCGACCTGGCCCAGATCCACCTCGGCCGCCTCCAGGAATACCGGCGCGGGCTCGCCGAGGCCTGGCCACCCGAGACCAGCGCCGCCTCCAGCACGTACCTCGCCGAACTCGACCAGCTGATCGACAAGGTGCGGCGCACCCACGACGCCGCCGCCGCGAACTACACCGCCCTGTCCGCCGCCACCCAGGCCATCGGCACCACCCGCGCCGCGCTCAGCAAGGTCTACGAGGAGTACGCGGCCAAGCTCCAGCAGAAGCAGGCGTACGACTCGATGGCCGCCGACCCGAAAGCCGTGATGGGCAACCGGGTCACCGAGGCGCCCGTTACGGACGGCGAGCTGGAACGGCTGAACTCGCAGGCACGGGCCATGATGTTCAACCTCAGCGGAGAACTTCAGCAGGCCCAAGCGACGCTCCAAAAACCACCAGCAGTGCGATCCCCGATCCAATCCAGCGATCCCGATGCATTAAGCGCAACGCCTTTGGCACCAACCATCCCACCGATCGTCCCAGTTCCGATGCCGACGAGCGGCGGCATCGCAGCACCCCGATATCCGGTAGCCGACGCGGTAGCGCCTGTTAGCCAGCGGCAAGGCGTAGGACCAGTACTCGGAGGTGCGGGAACTGGACTAGCGAGCACCCCTGCCGTGATAAACGCCGGAACCACAGCTACACCAACATCCTCCCTCTTGCATCCGGGAAGCGGGTTGCCCCCCGGTGCGCCTATCCCATCTCACCCGGCAGCAGGAATGAGTTCGCGAAGCCAACCGCCAAGCGGAAGCCTCAATCGACCTTCGGCCCAGCCACCGACGCCGCCACTGAAATCAACGCCTCCTGGCGGAATAATTGGCGGCGTTCCTGGCACGAGCGGTGGCATGGTGGGGCCAAACGCCGCCCAGCCCCGCAAAATTAATCCAATTGGTGGGGTAATTGGCGGTGGCGGCGCTGGCACCGGCCCCGCCGGGGGCGCAGGATCTCGCCCAGGAAGCGGCCGAACCACCCCCCTGCACGGTGGCCTCACTCCGATTGGCGGCGCGCCTTCGCTAGGCAGCGGTACGGGTCCAGGGTTTCCTGGACGGAACCGCCAGACTGAGGGATTCGACGACGCGACGGCACGCCGTTGGGACCCAGACAATCCATGGGAGACTGACCACGGGGTTGATCCTGTCCTCCGTCCCGCTGAAGAGCAAGGACCAACCGATCCCGGTCCAGCCATTGGCTTCAATCGTTAAAAATGCGACCGACCTGGATGCTAATGGGGCTATTGGCGACATCAATAGTTTTGCCTGCTTCTACCGACCCACCAGGCGCCAGTAGTCAAATTCGGGCAGAGCAGTGGCACCTCGACTATCTGAAGACAGCCGAGGCCCAGAGCATAAGCCGCGGCAACGGCGTGGTCGTCGCCGTGCCAGATACCGGCGTGGACCCACATCCCGACCTAAACAACAACTTGCTTGCCGGAACAGATATAATTGCCGGCGGCAATGGCGACGGCCGCAGAGACCTAGACAGCCACGGAACGTCGATGGCCGGGCTTATAGCTGCTCATGGACAAGGCAAATTCGGAGCACTAGGCATAGCCCCAGAAGCCGAGGTTTTGCCAATTTACAGCTCACCCCCTGACGACACCGGCGACGCGGACAGTTTGGCAAAAGGTATCGAATACGCCATCGCGAACGGCGCGGATGTAATCAGTATCTCGTCTGTCGGTGCAAGCAGTTCAAGATTGCGCCAAGCAATTCGAGGCGCCCTCGATGCAGACATTATCGTTGTAGCTGGCGTTGGCAATCTTCCTCGCGATCAGGCCGTTGGATATCCGGCAAGTGAAGCCGGTGTAATAGCCGTCGGTGGCGTTGATCGCGCTGGACTACACGCGGCAATCTCGGTGACCGGGCCG
>NZ_JAGPYA010000067.1:0-35743 GCF_018070245.1 Micromonospora sp. M61
GTTCGGCCTGCTACTACAGTCGGGTCGTGCCTGGCGCGCCGCTCAAGCCGATGCTCGCGATGACCGGGCCGCTCCCGGCCGGTGACGGCTGGGCGTACGAGTTCAAGTGGGACGGGGTCCGCGCGCTCGCCGACATCTCCGGTGGTGGTCAGCACCTGTATGCCCGCTCCGGCGTGGAGATCACCGCCGCGTACCCGGAATTGGCCACCCTGCCCGAGCAGGTGGACGACGCGCTGCTCGACGGCGAGGTGGTGCTGCTCGGCGAGAGCGGGCAACCGTCGTTCACCGCGTTGGCCGAGCGGATGCACGTGCGGGACCGGAACAAGGCGGCCCGGTTGGCGGCGGTCATGCCGGTGACGTACATGATCTTCGACCTGCTCCGGTGGAACGGCGACGACCTGACCGGCTGGCCGTACGAGCGCCGCCGGGAGGCCCTGGAGGCCCTCGCGCTCGGAGGCGCCCGGTGGGCGGTGCCCCCGACGTTCGCTGACGGTCCGGCCACCTACGAGGCGGCCGGTGAGCACGGCCTGGAGGGGGTGATGGCCAAGCGGATCGGTGCCGTCTACCGCCCGGGGGTGCGCTCACCGGACTGGGTGAAGGTCAAGCTTGAGGTGACCGGCGACTTCGTCATCGGTGGCTGGCGGCCGGGCGCGCGCCGGATCGGCGGGCTGCTGGTCGGGGTGCCCGGCCCGGACGGTCGGCTGATCTACCGGGGTCGGGTCGGCGGTGGGATCGGCGCCGCCATCGAACGGCAGCTCCTCGCCGAGTTGGAGCCGCTGCGGTCCGGCGCGTCACCGTTCGCGCCGGGTGTGCCGCGCGAGGATGCCCGTGGGGCCATCTGGGTAGAACCCCGGGTGGTGGTGGAGGTGAAGTACGGCCAGCGCACTCCGGACGGTCGACTGCGCTTCCCCCGGGTGCTGCGGTTGCGCCCGGACAAACCCGCGGAGGAGGTCGACGATGCCGGCTGATCGGCTACGGGTGGACGTCGAGGGCCGCGCGCTGGAGTTGTCCAACCTGGACAAGGTGCTCTACCCGGCGGCCGGCTTCACCAAGGGTGAGGTGATCGACTACTACACCCGGATCTCCCCGGTGCTGCTGCCGCACCTGCGGGACCGACCGGTCACCCGGATCCGCTTTCCGAACGGCGTGGACGACAAGTCGTTCTTCGAGAAGAACACGCCGGCCGCGACCCCGGACTGGGTGCGGGTGGAGAACCTCCCGGCGCCCGGCTCGACGAAGGGCCGGGAGACCATCGACTACGTGGTCGCCGACGACCTGCCCACCCTGGTCTGGCTGGCCAACCTGGCCGCATTGGAACTGCACACGCCGCAGTGGAAGGTCGGCGAGCACCCGGACATGATGGTCGTCGACCTGGACCCTGGGCCGCCGGCCGGGCTCGCCGAGTGTTGTCCGGTGGCGGTGCTGATGCGCGACCGGCTCGCCGAGGACGGGATCGAGTCGTACCCGAAGACCTCCGGCAAGAAGGGCATGCAGCTCTGCTGCCCGATCGCGGGCACCCAGTCGTCGGATCTCGTCTCCGACTACGCCCGACGGATCGCCCAGGAGTTGGAGAAGGCCCATCCGAAGCTGATCGTGTCGAAGATGGCGAAGAACCTCCGCCCGGGCAAGGTCTTCATCGACTGGAGTCAGAACAACGCGGCGAAGACGACCGTCGCGCCGTACTCGCTGCGGGCCCAGTCGGTGCCGTCGGTGTCGACGCCGCTGACCTGGGACGAGGTCGAGGCCGGCGCACGCGGCCGCAAGCCGGCCGTTCGCCAGTTCACCGCCGCCGAGGTCCTGGCCCGGGTCGAGGAGTACGACGACCTGCTCGCCCCCCTGCTCGACGGCGGCCCGGAACTGCCTCTCTGAGCTGATGGCGCGGCGGGCTGCCCGTGACTGAGCGCGACAAGCGCCAGTGCCTCACCCAGCCCCCTCAACTCCCTTTGCTTTGCCTACCTATACGCAACACGATGATGAGCTGCGGATTCCTTTCTGGTCTCCGATGGTGCGGCCGAACCTGTGCTCGCAGAGCGTTAGCGTTGCGTATAGGTATGCAGAGCAAAGGGCCTGGGGTGGGGGTGGTGGCTGCGCCTGGCATCACCTTGTGTCACCGGCCCTGCGTCCATGTGCGGTGTCCGCCGGGCCGGGAGGTATGCGGCTTTGGTGACGCCGTAGAGCTGGTCCCGCATCAGGTTGCGGCGACGCGAACAGCCGGCGAAGCACGCAGCCGCCACCAGGCGCCACCGATCAGGGCGAGCGTGACGAGGGTGACCGCGACGTCGCCGGCCAGGGCCGCCGCCGGGGAGGTCGGAGAGTACGGCGGCACCAGGTACGCGAACGCGGCGGCGGTGAGCAGGCTCGCCGAGCCGGCGGCGAGCACGTGCCGCTGCCTCCAACCGTTGCGCGACGACCAGTACACGATCAGCGCTCCGACGGCGGCGGCGAGCGCCAGCGCGATGGCCACCCCCGCCCAGCCGGGCGTCAGGTCGGTGCCGAAGCGGACCAGGACGACCAGCAGGCCCACCCAGAGTGGGTGCGGCACCCGACGGACCCGACGCGGACGCGGGCGGCGCCAGCGCGGCAGCAGCGCCGTCGCGACGAGGGCGAGGACCAGCACCGTGGCGAAGGTCAGCTGGAGCGGACTGGCCAGGAAGTCCTTCCGGCCGCTGCTGTCCGAGAAGATCAGCAGACTGCCGAGCAGGTAGATCACGCCGATCACGACGAGCCCGGGACGGCCCAGCCACGGCCGCAGCCGGCGATCCGCCCCGAGGAACGACTCGACGAGCACGATCGGGGCGCAGATGGTCAGCGCGATGTGGTTGCCCACGTAGTCGAAGGCCTGCCGGAGGCTGAACTCCAGCCCGGGCACCAGCGTCGCCTCCGCGGCGGCACGGGTGTCGGCGTACTGGGTGTCGTCGAGGAAGTCGGGGTTGAACAGCGACTGGTCGACCAGGCCCGCCTGGAGTACGCCGAACGCGGCGGCGAGCAGCACGATCGTCGGCCAACCCGCGCCGAGGTGCCGGGCGGTCTCCCGGACCAGGATCGCCGCCCCGCCGTACATCGGGCCCAGGAAGATCAGCACTGGAACGAAGTCGTCGATGGCGAAGCCACCCCACGAGCACTCGGCCGCCCAGGGCGCGAGCAGCAGCAACGCGAGCACCGGCAGGAGCCGCCGGCGCAGCGGAAGCCGGGCAGTGGCGGGGCGGTCGGTGGGGCGGGGCTCGGCCGTCATGGGCGCTCCTCGGCGGCGCTGGGCGTGTCAACCCGTACCGTGCTCGGGCCACCCGACCAGCCGCTACGGCCATCGGCCGACGACCGGTGCGACCAAAGTCGTTGAGTAGGGTGGTGCCGACGTCGATCCGGGGAGCGTGGAGATGCAGCCAACCGTCACGGCCGACCTGACGGCCCGACCCGCCGACGCCGAACACCCGCTGCTCAGCTACCGCGACGAGGCGACCGGCGAGCGCGTCGACCTGACCGCACAGCAGGTCGGTGCCTGGGCGGCGCGCAGCGCGAGCCTCCTGCGCGACGGCTGCGGGCTCGGCCCCGGCAGCCGCGTAGCGGTCCTGCTGCCGCCGCACTGGCGTACCGCCGCGGTGTTGCTGGGCGCCTGGGCCTCCGGCCTCGCGGTGTCGTTCCGACCGCGCGCCACGGCGGGCCTGCCGGTCCTTGAGTCCGGCGGTGACCGGCCGTTCGACGCGGTTTTCGTGACGCCGGAGCGGCAGGACGACTGGCTGGAGGAGGTGCCGGACGCGCCGCACCGCTATCTCGTCGGCACCGGGCCGGGGCGCCTGGACGACGTGCCGTTGGGCTGGTTGGACTGGTCCGCAGAGGTGCTTCGGCACGGCGACGGCGCGCCCGACCACGCCGCCATCCACCCGTCGGATCCGGCCACAGCGGACGGCACCACCTACGGCCAGTGGGGTGCGCTCGCCCAGGAGTTCGCCACGATGCTGGACCTGCGCGCCGGCGACCGACTGCTGGTCGACGCCGCCGAGACCGAGCAGCCGCTGAAGTGGTTGCTCGCGCCGCTCTCGGCCGGCGCGTCAGTGGTGATCAGCGCCAACCTCGACCCGGCGCGGCGGGACGCGATCGTCGCCGCCGAGCGGGTGACCCGGCTCCTCTGATCGGGCCGGACCGGCTCAAACAGCGCCGGCCGGTCCTGTTCCGTTACATCGGCATCTGCCCTGTTCAGAGGGTCTTTTGTCGATGCCGTCGGCATGTTCTCATACCGGAACAACGACGTCATCGACCACGCACCGCTCCCTCACTGAAAGGTGCACCGATGTACAGGAGATCGACCTTCCGACTGGCGGTCCTCACCGCGACCGCCGCCACGTTCCTTGCCTCCGGCGGCGCCTCCGGGGCGCTGGCCACGGCCGGCCCCGCGACCGCCTCCCCAGGTGTCGTGGCTTGCGACCCGGGCACCGAGGCGCACAGCGCAGCCCGGGTCGCCCAGGGCGCCACCGCCCAGGAGCCGGAGCTGCATTCCAAGAACGAGGCGAACGCCTACGGCGTGATCAAGGACGCGCCGCGCCTGCCGAACGGCAGCGTCACCGTGCCGACGGTTTTCCACATGATCTCCGACCGTCCGCTCACCGCCGCCGAGACGACCAGGTGGAACACCCTGATCGCCGCGCAGATGACGGTGCTCAACGACTCGTTCGCGGGCCGTACGGCGGGAGACGCCTCCAACACCCCGTTCCGGTTCTCGCTCGTCGACACGACGTGGACGGTGAACAGCGCCTGGTACACGGTCGTGCCCGGCAAGAACGAGCGGGACATGAAGAGGGCCCTGTACACCGGCGACTCGGAGACCCTGAACGTGTACGCGGCCAACATCGGCGGTGGGCTCCTCGGCTGGGCGTACTTCCCGAAGGGCTACAACAACGGCCGCGACTACATCGACGGCGTGGTGATGCTCGACGAGTCGATGCCGGGCGGCACGGCCGGCAAGTACGCCCTGGGTGACACGCTGACGCACGAGGTCGGGCACTGGCTGATGCTGGAGCACACCTTCGCGCACGGCTGCTCCGCGGCCGGCGACTTCGTCGCGGACACCCCGCGCGAGGCGGCCCCGCAGTTCGACTGCCCGGTGGGCGCGGACACCTGCACCGCGCCCGGGCTGGACCCGATCCACAACTTCATGGACTACACGCAGGACTCCTGCATGAACATGTTCACGCCGGGTCAGGCCGACCGGATGAGCGACGCCTGGGTGGCGTTCCGCGCCGGATAACCCCTCTGGTTGGCCGTCGGGGCCGGCGGGTCGCTGACTGCGACTCGCCGGCCCCTCGTCCTGCCGTCGATCAACTCGGCTTCCCGAAAGACGGGGTGTCGGCGTGCCTAGGACACCGCGACTTTCAGTAGACCGAGTCGATCAAGGCCGCGCGGGTCAGTCGACGGTCGGGAGCTTCGGGCCGAGGACGTCGTCGGCATCCACGATCGTGTACGCGTACCCCTGCTCGGCGAGGAAGCGCTGCCGGTGTGCCGCGTACTCCGTGTCGATCGTGTCCCGGGACACGACCGTGTAGAAGTGGGCCTGCCGGCCGTCGGCCTTCGGCCGGAGCACCCGACCCAGCCGCTGTGCTTCCTCCTGGCGCGATCCGAACGTGCCCGACACCTGGATCGCCACCGCCGCCTCGGGCAGGTCGATCGAGAAGTTGCCGACCTTGGAGATCACCAGCGTGCGGATCTCACCGGTGCGGAACGCGTCGAACAGTCGCTCCCGCTCCTTGTTCGTGGTCGAACCCTGGATGATCGGGGCGTCGAGATATTCGCCGAGCTGGTGCAGTTGGTCGATGTACGCGCCGATCACCAGTACCTGGTCGTCCGGGTGTCGGTCCACCAGTGCCTTGACCACGGGCAGCTTCGTGCGGGCGGTTGCCGCCATCCGGTACCGCTCCTCGGCCTCCGCCGTCGCGTACGACATGCGCTCCGCGTCGGTCAGGGTCACCCGGACCTCGGTGCACTCGGCCGGGGCGATCCAGCCCTGCGACTCGATGTCCTTCCACGGCGCGTCGTACCGCTTCGGGCCGATCAGGCTGAACACGTCACCCTCGCGGCCGTCCTCGCGTACCAGAGTCGCGGTGAGGCCCAGCCGACGGCGGGCCTGGAGGTCCGCGGTGAACCGGAAGATCGGCGCGGGCAGCAGGTGCACCTCGTCGTAGACGACCAGGCCCCAGTCGCGGGCCCCGAACAGGTCCAGGTGGGTGAACGCGCCGCCGCGCCGCGAGGTGAGCACCTGGTACGTGGCGATGGTGACCGGGCGGATCTCCTTGCGCTCGCCCGAGTATTCGCCGATCTCCTCCTCGGTCAGCGACGTGCGGGCGATCAGCTCCCGCTTCCACTGCCGGCCGGCGACCGTGTTGGTGACCAGGATCAGAGTGGTGGCCTTCGCCTCGGCCATCGCCGCCGCGCCGACCAGGGTCTTGCCGGCGCCGCAGGGCAGCACCACCACACCCGACCCGCCGGCCCAGAACGCCTCGACGGCCTCCCGCTGGTACGACCGCAGCGTCCACGGCTTGCGCCCGTCCTTGCCGGCCTCGGCCAGCTCGATCGGGTGCGCCTCACCGTCGACGTACCCGGCCAGGTCCTCCGCGGGCCAGCCCAGCTTGAGCAGCGCCTGCTTGAGCCGGCCACGCTCGGACGGGTGCACCCGGATGGTGTCGTCGTCGATCTTGTCGCCGAGCATCCCGGCGAGCTTCTTGCTCTTGGCCACCTCGATCAGCACCAGGCGGTCCAGCGCGCGCAGCACCAGCCCGTACGCCGGGTCGTTGGCGAGCTGGAGTCGGCCGTAGCGGTCCATCGTGTCGGCCACGTCGACCAGCAGCGCATGCGGCACCGGGTAGCGGGAGTACTTGAGCAGCGAGTCGACCACACCCTCCGCGTCGTGCCCAGCGGCCCGGGCGTTCCACAGGCCCAGCGGGGTCAGCCGGTAGGTGTGCACGTGCTCCGGCGAGCGCTCCAACTCGGCGAACGGTGCGATCGCCATCCGGCACGCCTGCGCGTCGGGGTGGTCGATCTCCAGCAGCAGGGTCTTGTCCGACTGCACGATCAGTGGTCCACCGCTCACGCGAGCGTCCTCTCCTCGGTTGGCCGTCCGGCCCGGGCGGGTCGCATACCCGCTGCTGGCCGACCATCCAGTGTTGCACGATGCCGGCTGTCGGAAGAAAGATGCTCACCAGGTGCAACCGGGACGGCACTGACGAACGTCTAGCAAAGGGACGACTGTCAGGGGGAGCTGCCATGAAGCATGTTCGGAGCACCTCTCGGCTGGTCGCCCTGCTGATGGTCGTGCTGGTCGGTGCTGGTGCGTGCACGTTCGATCCGCAGTCCGGTGGGAGTGGTGGCGGGGGAGCCGCCCCAGCCGGTGCGGCGGACCAGGCAACGGGGGCGAGCGACACGCCCGGCCCGGACCAGCGCGGCCGGCCCACGCCGGCCGCGCCCAGCCCCACGCCGAAGGCAACCCGGTCCTCGACGCCGAAACCCACACGCAGCGCAACGCCGAAGCCGAAACCCAGCACCGGCACGCCGACCGTCGCCGGCTGCCCGCAGGGCCAGCACCAGCGCGAGGTGGAGACCTACCTGGCCCGGTTGGGCGGGTTCGGGGCGGTGACCGTGGACGGCCGGCAGTCCGCCGCCGACTGCGCGGCGATCAAGAAGTTCCAGAAGAGGTACGGCATTCGCCCCGTCGAGGGTCGCGCCGGACCGACCACGTACGACGTGGCCCAACGCCTCGCCACCACCGACCCGGCCGCTTGCAAGGCCGGCACGGGCCTCACGTTCTGCGTGGACCTGACCCGGCAGACCGTCTGGGCGATGCGCGGCGGCAAGGTGATCATGGAGCCGACGGTGACCCGCACCGGTATGTCCGGCTACCGCACCCCGGCCGGCACGTTCACCGTCAACTACCGCAACCCCAAGGAGTGGTCCGACCCGTACGAGGTGTGGCTGCCCTACTGGCAGCACTTCACCCAGGGCATGGGCTTCCACGAGACCACCACCTACCTGCACGACAAGCCGATCGGCTCGCACGGTTGCGTCAACCTCCTGCACGCCGACGCGGTCCGGATGTGGGAGCTGGGCAAGGTCGGCACCCGGGTGGTGCTGATCGGCCGCCGCCCCGGCACCTGAGCGACACGCGGCGAAACGCGGGGGGATAACCCCCTGTCCGACCGGTCCAACGAGTGTCACGCTGGGAGTCCAGGGCCGGACCGGGCGGGGAGGCTTGGCATGACGGTCGACCGTGACGTGATCGTGGAGCATGAGCAGGCGGCACCGCCCGACGAGGTGTCGCGCGCGACCGTGATCGCGTACGCCGTCGCGGCGACGCTCCTCGTCGGGTGGTTCCTCTTCGGCTGGCTGGTGCTGCGGCAGGGCTTCGTCGACTCGGTCGGGGAGTCCGCTGGCGCCGGTTTCGCGCTGCTCCTGATCATCTCGGTGATCGGCACGGTTCGCCGCAGCCGCCGCTGACCTACAGCGCCCGCGTCGGCGCCGTCGGCCGACCCGGCCCGACCCGGTCAGTCCGCCAGCACCGCCGCGGTGACCCGGTGCAGCGCGAACGTGTGCAGCATCTCGGTCCGTTCGTCCTCGGCGCGCAGATAGCCAGCACCGATCGAGACCGGCTTGACCAGGCGGGACGCGGTCGCCCCGTGCGCGTCGACATAACCGACCCAGACCAGCGCCTTGTCCCGTACCGCCTGCTGGAGCACCGCCAGGGCTTCGCTGTGCGTGTGCGCCGGCACCGGGCCGCCGCCCAGCCCTGCCGCACCGCCACGCACCACCGCCGGTGCCCGTCGGGCCGCCCGCGCCGCCGCGTCACCGCGCCGGATGTGCTCCACCACCCCGAGCAGCCGGGGCATGGGCAGCTTCGGGGCGGCCAACGGGTCAAGTGTCCGGGTGGTCACCGAAACCCGAGGCGGGGCCCGTCGGATTCGTGGCCGGGTCAGCACGGTGCTGCCCGTGCCGTCCTCCTGCACCGGGGCGTACCCGGCGTCGCGCAGCGCACCCAGCAGGCGACCAACCTGGTACTGCGTGCACAGCACCGTCGGCGCGAGCCGGCGCAGCGCCAGCGACTCCAGCCGCCGGTCCGCCAGCACCTCGCTGATCAGCGTCTCGTCGTCGCTGCGCAGGTACGCCCCGGCCAGGCCCACCCGCAGCCCACCGTGCTTACGGGCCACGTCGTCCACCAGGTAGGTGAGGCCCTGCGGAATCGGAGTACGCGATCGTCGCCGGAACACGTCGTGCAGGTCGTCGGCCGTGTAGCCGGAGTCGAGCGCTCGCCGGACGCTGGCCGTGGTGACCCGGTGGACGCTGGCCCCACCGGCCGACTCAAGCTCGGTCATCGCCTCCAACTCGACTCCGAGCGCCGGCTCGGGCGGGCCGGGCACCACCACGGTCAGGTCGGCCTGCACCAGGAAGTGGTCGACCGGGGCGGGCAGCAGTGCGTCCAACGCCCGGGCGGCAGCGGACGGGTCACCGCTCTCGACGTCCGCGTGCACGCCCAGCGGGTCGCCTCCCCGCTCGTCGGTCGACGTCAGGTCACCCAGCAGCAGCCGACCGTACGAGGTGAGCGCCCCCAGCCCGGTGACGCCCAACTGCGCGGCCTCGGCCAGCACCTCCCGGTGGGCGGCGTCCCGGCCTCGGCTGCGGCGCGGAGCCCGCCAGTCCAGCAGGTCCTGCACCTCCTCGGGTGTGGGCGCGGTCGCCGGTTCCAGCTCGGCGAGCACGCCGAGCACCGCCCGCCGGGTGGCCGGCACACCCGCACGTTCGGCCTCCGCAGAGAGGGCGGTGATCGGGCGGTCCCGGTCGTCCCGGCGGCCGACCAACCCCACCTGCCGGGTCATGGTCAGCCAGGCTCGGGCCAACTGCTCCCACCGTTGGGCCAGCGAGGCGGCCCGCCACACCTCGTACCCGCCGGTCGGCAGCACCTGCTGATCCGCCCCGTACCGGCTGGTGGTCGCACCCGGCATCTCCAGCTCGCCGGCGAGCCCCGCCGCGTACGCCACCTCCAGCAGCAGCGCGGTCGTCGGCTCGTCCAGCCCGGCGGTACGCGCCAGCCGCCGCAGGTCCCGTACGCCGATGCCACCTGAGCGCAGCACCGGCGCGGGCTCGTCGGCGAGTTGCTCCAGCAGCCCTTCGGTGTGCCGGACCACCTCCATCGTCTGCCCGGCGCCGGCCGAGTCCACCGCCTTCGGCTCGCGGGGGGCGGCGGCCACCGGCGGTGGGCTGGTGCGCAGCGGCCCGAGGGGGCCGCTGTCCCGGCGCAGCAGCAGACCGACCTCGCGGGGCAGCTCCACAGTGCCGGCGGCCGTCGACGACCCGGTCGTCACGGGGACCAGGAGCCGGTTGTCGACGAGCCACCGCACGGGGGAGCCGGCCGGGGCGCCACCGTTGGTCGGGTCGGAGAGCACCGGGTCCTCCGCGCCCAGCGGCGGTGCCTGCAACGCGCCCGGGGGCACGCTGCCCACCGGCGGGCCGGCCGCCAACCGGTCCAGGATCGCCCGGGCCGAGGGCGGGGCGGCGAGCAGCGTCCGCCGCAGCTTCGCCGGGTCCGCACAGAGCTCGGCCGTGCGCGGGTCCAGCTCCGCGGCCGGTCGACCGAGCCCGGCGGGGTACGGGGCGACTTCGTCGACGGCTGGCAGCACCTGCAGTGCGTGCTCCGGGCCGTACAGCAGGAAGAGCGCGCGTAGCCGGCCCACGGCGGCCCGGACAGCGGTCGGGGCCGGCGGTTGCGGCCCTGCGGTCGCCATGGCGAGCACAGTGTCGGTGGCCGTGGTGCCGTCGTCCGGGTTCCGGGTGAGGCGGGCGGCGTCGAGGATCTGGAGGGTGAACTGGTCCAGCCCGTCCAGCGCACGAGCCACCGAGACCCGGGACTGGGCCCGGATGGCCAGAGCGGAGACGTCGGCCGGCACGGGCACGACGAGGTCCGGCCGCAGCTGGAGGAGCGCGGCCAGTGACTCGTCGGGCAGCGACCGCAGGTGGTCGGCGAGTGAGGTGGTCATCGTCTTTCCACGCTAGCCCGGCACCGGGCTTCCGCGCCCCTCGGACGTTCGGCTGGGCAGGTGTCGACGGGTACGTTTCTCGGCATGCCCGCACTGACCGTCGGTTTCGATCTCGACATGACCCTGGTCGACTCCCGCCCCGGCATCGCCGCGACCTTCGAGGCGCTGACCGCGCGGACGGGCGTGCCGGTGGACGCCGACCTGGCGGTGTCCCGGCTCGGGCCGCCGCTGCGCACCGAGCTGGCGTACTGGTTCCCGCCGGGAGAGGTCGAGTCGGCCGTTCGCGCGTACCGCGAGCTGTACCCGGCGTATGCGATCACCCCGACGGTCCCGCTGCCGGGCGCGCGGGAGGCCATCGACGCCATCCGGGCCCGGGGCGGCCGTGTGCTGGTCGTCACAGCGAAGATGGGCCGGCTGGCCCGGCTGCACCTGGACCACCTCGGTCTCACCGTCGACGAGTTGGCCGGTGACCTGTTCGCCGAGCAGAAGGCGACAGCTCTGCGGGAGCACGACGCGACCCACTACGTCGGCGACCATGTGGCGGACATGGTGGCGGCGGGGGCGGCCGGGGTGCCGGGGATCGGCGTGGCGACCGGCCCGTGCTCTCCGGACGAGCTGCGCGCGGCAGGCGCGGAAGTCGTGTTGAACGACCTCACCCAATTCCCGGCGGCGCTCGACGACATGATCCAGCTAGCCTTGGAGCAGTAGCGGCTCAAGTGAAGCAGGGGTTTTCAGGTGCCTACGGGTCGAGTGAAGTGGTACGACACGGCCAAGGGATACGGCTTCGTCACGAGTGACGAGGGCGGCGACGTGTTCCTGTCCAAGGCGGCGCTGCCGGCGGGTGTCACCGACCTCAAGGGTGGCCAGCGGGTCGACTTCAGCGTGGTGGACAGCCGCCGGGGCGCGCAGGCCATGGGCGTCAAACTGCTGGACGCGCCGCCGTCGATGGCCGAGTTGCGCCGTCGACCGGCCGAGGAACTGCACGGTCTCGTCGAGGACATGATCAAGCTGCTGGAGGCGAAGGTCCAGCCGGACCTGCGTCGGGGCCGGTACCCGGACAAGAAGACCGCGCAGAAGATCGCTCAGCTGGTCCACGCGGTGGCGAACGAGCTGGAGGTCTGAGGCACCAGCCCGGCGGTGGCGGCCCGGTCGAGCAGTGCCGCCACCGCGGCGAAACCGGCCTCACCCAGGTCTGCGGTGAACTCGTTGACGTAGAGGCCGATGTGCCGGTCCACCACGTCGAGTTCCATCTCCTGGGCGTGCGCCAGCACGTACTCCCGGCTGGCCGCCGGGTCCGCCCAGGCCTGCCGGACGGACTCGCGGACCCAGCCGGCCGCGGCCTCCGGGTCCACCGCGCCGCGGCGGGCCAGAATCGCGCCGAGCGGAATGGGCAGGCCGGTGTCGGCCTCCCACCACTCACCGAGGTCGACCAGCGCGCTGAGGCCGTGCCGGTGGTAGGTGAACCGGGCCTCGTGGATGACCAGCCCAGCGTCGTAGCGGCCGGCCGCGACGCCCGGCATGATCTCGTGGAACGGAACCACCTCGATCCGGGCCGGCGGTCGTCCGGCCGACCAGAGCCGGAACAGCAGGTACGCGGTGGTCCGGTCACCCGGCACCGCCACCGTGGCGCCGGTCAGGTCGGTGCGGTCCGGCCCGCCGTCGCGGTCGCCCCGGGTGAGCACCAGCGGGCCGCAGCCACGACCGAGCGCGCCACCGCAGGGCAGCAGGTGGTAGTCGTCGAGCAGCCAGGGCAGCGCCGCGAAGCTCACCTTCACCAGGTCGAAGGCGCCCTGCTCGGCCGCCGTGTTGGTGACGTCCACGTCGGCGTACGTCACCTCGACCGGCGGCGCGCCGGGCACCCGCCCGTGCACGAGCGCGTGGAAGACGAACGTGTCGTTGGGGCAGGGCGAGATCGCCAGAGAGAGCGCCACGCCCTTCACGTTAGCCCCGCCCCTCGCCACTCGGTCGCCGCGGTCCGGCGCCTGTGATCTGCCGGGCACTCGCCGCCTGGTCCCCGGCTGCCGCCTGGTCCCCGGCTGCCGCCTGGTCCCCGGCCGCCGTCTGTCCCCGGCCCGCCGTCTGTCCCCGGCGACCGATTGTCGCGCGCCGTCGTCGGGGCTCGGTGGTCACCTCTGCTCCCTGTAGAGCTGCCCCGTCTGTGGGGCGCGCCGGCGTCCGGAGGGTGCGCCGCCGTCCGGAGGGTGCGCCGGCGTCCGGAGGGTGCGCCGGCGTCCGGGGGGTGCGCCGGCGTCCGGAAGGTGCTGTGGCTGGGCCGTCCCGGCGAGGTGCACCCTCTTGCCCCACTCACGGGGCAGCTCTACAGGCGCTGACGAAGGGATGTGCACAGCGGCAGAGGCGCTGTCCACAGGGTTATCCACAGGTGGGCGGATGCTGTTGACGGCACGATCTGAGCGGAAAACCATGGACGGGTGACTGCCGACAAGGGTGCGATCGACGTGGGGGCAACCCTGCGGGATCTTCGTCGACGTGCCGACTTGAGCCAGCGCGAGCTGGCCGAGCAGTCGGGGATCCCGAAGAGCACGTTGGCTCGCATCGAGGCGGGGCAGGGTGCCGGGCCGGCGTTCCGCACGGTGGAGCGGCTGGTCCGCGCGGCCGGCGGTGAGCTCGTGCTCAAACTCCCCGACGCCCCCTCCTCCGCGGCGGTTGACGAGTCACCGCAGGCGCCCGACCACGAGCTGTGGGACGAGTTGCGGGACGAGGCCGGTCGCCGCTACCCAGCGCATCTCGACGTCCGTCGAGTCCTGACCCTGAAGGACTGGCCCGGCGCCTGGTGGGTGCATTCCTACACACTCCCGCAGCGGTTCTGGCCGGTACGCGTCCCGGAGCTGACCTACGACCTCGATCGAGCGCGACGTGACAAGCGGCGGTTGCGGGACCAGGCGCGAGCCCGGGTTCGCTTTCGGCGCGCGTTCGAAGGGCTGCCAGCCACGTCGTGGCGCTTTCTCGCCGAGTTGCCAGGGGCCGGGCCGGTCGGTGAGTTGAGGGCCCATGAGCGAAGCCTGGACCTCCTCCGCGGCGAGGATTGGGGCGACCGACGTGAGCTGGTGTTGGAGGGCGTCGTCGTTGCGCCCGGCCTCCGGACCCTGGGCATCGCGCGTCAGCTGATCGAGCTGCTGGCCAGCGAGATGGCAGTCGCTGACATCCGGACCGTCCACGCGATAGCCGACGGTGGCAACGTCGTGTTTCTGCTCGCCTGCGGGTTCGAGCTACAGCCAGGCCGGCCGTCGGCGCTCACCCTCGAAGTCCGTCCTACGCGGCCGTAGTTCAGCGCAGCGCTGGGGCCGCAGCGGTCAGGGCGGTGAGGGCCTCGCGCAGTCGCCAGGCGTCCCGGTCGCGGGGGCCGATCGGGTTCGAGATGGTGCGCAGCTCGGCGAAGGGCACCCCGGCCTGGGCGGCGGCGACCGCCACCCCGTACCCCTCCATGGCCTCGGCGACCGCCTCCGGATGCCTCCGGCGCAGCTCCTCGGTGCCGGCGGTGGTGCCGGTGACCGTGCTGACTGTGAGCACCGGCCCGGTCGTGGCCGCTGGGAGGGCGGCCCGCAGTGCCGCCAGCAGACCCGGGTCGGTCGGCACCACGCCGCCGACACCCAGCATCGCGGGCGGCATGCCCAACTCGTCGACGGGGATGAAACCGTCCGGTGATTCGGCACCCAGGTCGGCGGCGATGCTGGCGGTGCCGAGCACGGTGTCGCCGACCTCGACCCGCCCGATGAAGCCGCCGGCCACGCCGGCGCTGACCACGGCACGGTACGGGCGGCCGGCGGCCTCGGCCAGCGCCAGCAGCCGGGCGGTGGCGGCACCGGCGACGGCCGGGCCCACGCCAACCGGGGTGACGGTCACGGTGGGATCGGTCAGACCGGCGCGGACGGCTTCCGCCTCGGCTGGCACCGCGGTCACCACCAGCAGACCGCTCACGAGACTGAGCCGGGGGACTCCCGGCGGGTCTCGTCGTCCGCCCCGCCGCCCGGGCCGCCAACCGCTGAGGACGGGCGGTAGATGTGGTAGCCGGGAGGGGCCAGGCTGGGATCGTCGTACTGCGGGGAGCTGGCCTGGGCCGGTGCCGGCGAGGTTGGCGCGGCGTCCCCGGGCTCGTCGGCCGGCTCGTCCTCGGTCAGCTCGTCGTCGCCGAGCGGCCGGCCGGCCAGCTTCTCGCCGCGCAGCCGGGCGGCGACCAGCACACCCCGGATCGCGGCCAGGACGCCCACCCCGGCGGCCACGGCGATGCCCATCCGACCGTCGAACGGAACCAGCCCCAACCCTCCACCGGCGACGAAGGCGAGCATCAGCACCGTCTCCGAATGGGCGAAGGAACTCGCGCGCAGCCGCTCCGGGATGCGCTCCTGGATCGAGGCGTCCACGGCCAGCTTCGATATCCCGCTGACCAGCGCGGCGACCAGGCAGAGCAGGGCGACCATCACCAGCGAGAACTGGATGACGGCGAGCACCGCCACCCCGGCCACGATGATCATGCTGCTGGACTGGATGGCGGTCGGCCGGTGGATGCGCAGCCGGGTGCCGATGGCGGTGGCCAGGAAGGTGCCGACCGCGAGGGCCCCGCCGACCAGCCCCAGCGCCCACTCGGCGCCCAGATCCCGGCCGAACGCGACAGTGGTCAGGTCGCCCTTCTTGATCGCGAAGGCGAGGAAGAGCAGCAGGAAGCCGTACACCGCGCGGAGCGTCGCGGCGCCGATCAGCGACGCGATCACCAGGCGGCCGGCGGGTCGGCCTCGGCCCAGCGGCCGATCGCCACGGCGACGGCCCAACGCGCGCAGTGGCCGGGGGACCCGCTCCGGTGGCTCCGAATCGGCCTTCGGCGGCAGACGCAGGGAGATCACCATGCCGACCAGGAAGATCACCGACGCGACGCGCAGCGGCCACTGCGGCCCGAACCAGAACGCGGCCAACCCGATCGGCGCGACCAGCGCACCCGCGACCGTGCCGTAGACGCTGGCCCGGGCGCCCACCTGGGACAGGCCGAGCCCTTCCGGCAACAACCGGGGCACGGCCGCGGACCGGGCCACGCCGTACGCCCGGGACAGCGCGAGCACCCCGAACGCGGCCGGATAGAGCCCGAAGCCGTGGATGTAGTCGGAGATCAACCAGGCCAGGAAGGCGCGGCCCAGCATCGTCGCGGCCAGCGCGTACCGCCGGCCGTGCCGGAAGTGGTCCAGCAGCGGGCCCACCACGGGGGCGAGCATGGCGAACGGGACCATGGTCACCAGCAGGTAGAGGGCGACCTTGCTGCGGGCCTCGCCCAGCGGCACGTTGAAGAAGATCGTGCCGGCCAGGCCGATGGCGATCAGGGTGTCACCGGCGCAGGAGAGCGCGTGCAGGTCGAACAGGCGAACCATGCCGACCTCGCCACCGGCGCCCCGGGCCCGGGCGCTGCCGGCCCGACGGGTCACCCAGCGGCCGCTGCCCAGCGAACCACGCAGCAGCAGACGAACGGCGCGAATGCCGGTGCCGACGGTCCGCCCGAGGACGGATCGCCCGGAGCGGGAGTACGACGGCATGTCCACCATCCTCGCCCATCCGATCCGGGTACGCCGCACCACTGCGGGGAAAGGTTCCCCGGGAGTCCCTGTCACCCCTGCGAGGCGCATAGGGAACAATGGTTAGGTGACCAGGCCTGTCTCCACCCGTGCCGCCCGTCTCGACCAGGTCTGCGCCGCCGCCGTCGAGGTGGCCCGCGCTGGCATCACCGAGGTCGACGCCGACGATGTCGGCGATCACCTGCAGGTTGTGGCCGAGGGTGAACGGCTGGTCACCCACTACTTCGAATGCCTCCTCGCCGGCTACCGCGGTTGGCGGTGGGCGGTCACCGTCACCCGGGTGTCGCGCAGCAAGACCGTGACCATCTGCGAGACGGTGCTGCTGCCCGGTTCCGACGCGCTGCTCGCGCCCGGCTGGCTGCCCTGGCAGGAGCGGCTCAAGCCGGGCGACCTGGGTCCGGGCGATCTGCTGCCGACCTCACCCGATGACGACCGGCTGGTCCCCGGCTACCTGCTCTCCGACGACCCGGCGGTCGAGGAGACGGCGTGGGAGCTGGGCCTCGGTCGGGCGCGCGTGCTCTCCCTCGAGGGCCGCATGGAGGCGGCGCAGCGCTGGTATGACGGCGACCACGGCCCCGCCGCGCCCATCTCCGCTGCCGCGCCGGCCGCCGCCCGCTGTGGCACCTGCGGTTTCTACCTGCCGCTGGCCGGTGCGATGCGGCAGGCGTTCGGGGCGTGCGGCAACTTCTACGCCCCCGACGACGGCCGGGTGGTGAGCGCCGACCACGGTTGCGGTGCCCACTCCGAGACGCTGATCGAGGCGGCCGAGACCGCGGTCGAAGAGCTACCCACGGTGTACGACGACAGCGCGGTGGAGGCCATGTCGGTCAGCCGCGCCCCGGGCTCGGTGGAAGCCGCCGAGCCGGCGGAGCCGTACGGGCACTCCTGATCGTTCGCACCGGGGGTGGCCCGGTGCGTGGCCGGGTCAGCGCGCGCGGCGACGTCGTCGGTTGGCGTCGTGCCGCATCATCACGGCGAGGCCCGGGAAGCCCCACAGGAACCCGGCGAGGCAGGTCCAGAGCCAGTTCTGATGACCGTGGTCGGTCAGCCAACCCCGAAAGAAGATCAGCAGGACCAGCCCGGCAATCGCCCAGGCGGCCAGCCCGGCGAGGGCGAACGGCACCATCGGCGGGTCCAGTGGTGCGGGCCGCGGTGGCTGCTCGTTCGGCATTCGGCAAGCGTACGCGACCTACTTCCCCTGCCCGTCGGTGATCTGGGACGATGCGCGCGACAACCGGAAGATCACCTGCGAGGACCTGATGGCAGTAGCGCCGCCCGAGAACGGCACCCCTCCCAACCCCGCTCACCCGCGTAACGGATTCGACCGGTTCTTCGAGATTTCCGCCCGGGGCTCGACGATGAGCCGCGAGGTACGCGGTGGCCTGGCGACCTTCTTCACGATGGCGTACATCGTGGTGCTCAACCCGCTGATCCTGGGTGGTGCCGTCGACGGTGACGGCAAGACCCTCCCCATTCCCGCGCTGGCTGCCGGGACCGCGCTGGTCGCCGGCCTGATGACCATCCTGATGGGCGTGGTGGGCCGGTTCCCGCTGGCGCTCGCCGCCGGTCTGGGTGTCAACGCGCTGGTGGCGTACGAGATCGCCCCCGAGATGACCTGGGCCGACGCGATGGGCCTGGTGGTGATCGAGGGTGTGATCATCGCTGTGCTGGTGTTGACCGGTCTGCGGACCGCTGTGTTCCGCGCGGTGCCGACCCAGATGAAGACCGCGATCGGGGTCGGGATCGGTCTGTTCCTGACCATCATCGGTCTGGTGGACGCCGGTTTCGTCCGACGGATCCCGGACGACGCCAACACCACGGTCCCGGTCGGTCTGGGCATCGGCGGCAAGCTGGTGAGCTGGCCGATGCTGGTCTTCGTGGTCGGCCTCCTGATCACCCTCGTGCTGGTGGTCCGCCGGGTACGGGGTGCGATCCTGATCGGCATCCTCGCCTCGACCGTGCTTGCGGTGATCGTGGAGGCGATCGGCAACATCGGCCCGTCGTTCGTCAACGGTCAGCCCAACCCCAAGGGTTGGTCGCTGAACGTGCCGGAGCTGCCGAAGACGGTGGTGGACCTGCCGGACCTGTCGCTGCTCGGCAAGTTCAACGTGCTCGACTCGTGGGGTCGGGCCGGTTGGCTGGTCGTGCTGATGTTCGTCTTCACGCTGCTGATCACGGACTTCTTCGACACCATGGGCACGATGGTGGCGGTCGGCCAGGAGGGCGACCTGCTCGACGAGCAGGGCACCCCGCCACGGGCCAAGGAGATCCTGCTGGTCGACTCGATCGCCGCGGCGGCCGGTGGTGCGGCCAGCACCTCCAGCAACACGTCGTACATCGAGAGTGCCGCCGGTGTCGGGGAGGGTGCCCGGACCGGCGTGGCCAGCCTGGTCACCGGCGTGCTCTTCCTGCTGGCGATGTTCCTGGCGCCGCTGGTGGTGATCGTGCCGTTCGAGGCGGCCTCGACGGCCCTGGTGGTGGTCGGTTTCCTGATGATGACAGCGGTGCGGACGATCGACTGGTCCGACTACGAGATCGCCATCCCGGCGTTCCTCACCATCGTGCTGATGCCGTTCACCTATTCGATCTCGAACGGGATCGGCGCTGGCCTGATCACCTTCGTGGTGGTGAAGCTGGCCCGGGGTAAGGCCCGGGAGGTCCACCCGTTGCTGTACGGGGTGGCCGTGCTGTTCGTGCTGTACTTCCTGCGCGGGCCGATCGAGTCCCTGGTGCTCTGACGTACGTTCCGGGCGGGGAATCGAACGGGATTCCCCGCCCGGAACAGCACCAACGTCCTCGTGAGCCTGGTCATAACGGATGTCGTTAGCCAGGCTCATTAGTTAAGCTAACTAACGTGATGGAGCGGACGGTGACGGCGGAACGCGTGCCACCGGCGCAACTGGCTCCCCAGTTGCGTGATGCGATCACCCGACTCAACCGGCGGGTCCGCCAGGCCCGACCGGTCGGCGACCTCACGGTCACCCAGGTTTCCGCGCTCACCAGCCTGCGGCTGGCCGGCGCGCTGACGCCCAGGGAACTGGCCGACGTGGAGCGGGTGCAGCCGCCGACGATGACCAAGATCATCGGGAAGTTGGAGGACCGCGGCCTCGTGCGGCGGACACCCCACCCGACCGACGGCCGGCAGGTCATCCTCGCGGCGACCGAAGGAGGGCAGGCCGTGCTCGACCAGTTCGAGCGGGCCCGCGACGAGTGGCTGGCCCACCGGCTGGCCGCACTCGACGAGGACGAACGGGAGACCCTGCAGAGGGCTGCCCAGATTCTTCAGCAGCTCGCTCGCGCCTGAGCCGCGCCCGCGCCACCGGGTCCGTGCCGTCACCTGTCGATGACGCGTACGTTCTTAAGGAGGCGCACGAAGAGTGCAGGCCAAGTTGAGCACGATGTTCCAGTCCCTGCAGGTCCGTAACTACCGCCTCTTCGCATCCGGGCAGCTGATCAAGTTGATCGGCGTCTGGATGATGTTCATCGCCCAGGACTGGCTCGTCCTTGAGCTCTCCAACAACTCGGCCACCGCGCTCGGCGTGGTCACCGCCTGTCAGTTCACCCCGGTGCTCCTGCTCACCCTGCTCTCCGGCCGACTTGCCGACCGGTACGACAAGCGGGTGCTGCTCTTCGTCGCCAACGCCTTCTGGACCGTGCTGGCGCTCGGCATGTCCGTGCTGGTCCTCACCGACCTGGTGCAGCTCTGGCACGTCTTCGCCTTCGCCGCGCTGCTCGGCACGGCCAACGCAGTGGAGACCCCGGTCCGTCAGGCGTTCGTCTCCGAACTCGTCGGCACTCCGCTGCTGCCCAACGCCTTGTCGCTGAACGCCGCCGTGTTCAACTCGGCGCGGATCGTCGGCCCGGCCGTCGCCGGCCTGGCGATCGCCGCCTTCGACGTCGGCCCGGTCTTCCTCTTCACCGCCCTCAGCTCCGTCGCGCCCCTGGTCAACGTGGTCCGGATGCGTACGGCCGACCTGCACCGCGACGCCCTGCTGCCGCGCGACGAGCGGGCGTCCGCACGGGTCATCGACGGGCTGCGGTACGTGTCGCGCCGCCCCGACCTGCTGCTGCCGATGGCGGTCATGTCGGTGATCGGCATGTCGCTGTTCAACTTCCAGCTGACCCTGGCCGCGCTGGCGAAGACGGTCTTCCACACCGGTGCCGCCTCCTTCGGCCTGTTCAGCACGGCGCTGGCCGTAGGCGCGCTCGGCGGCGCTCTCAGCGGCACCGGTCGGCGGAGCCGGCCGTCGGTCTGGCTGGTGCTCGGCGCGGCGATCGCCTGCGCCAGCTTCGGCACCCTGGTCGGTCTCGCCTCGACGTACTGGCTGGTCGTGGCACTGCTGGTGCCGACCGGCTTCTTCATGGTCTTCTTCGCCCAGGCCGCCAACCAGCGGGTCCAGTTGGGCGTGGACGCGGCCTTCCGGGGCCGGGTGATGGCGCTGTGGGTGCTGGTCTTCCTGGGCACCAACCCGGTCGGCGCGCCGCTGATCGGCTGGGTCGCGGAGCGCTTCGGTGCCGGTGCCAGCATCTGGATGGGCGGGCTGATCTCGCTGGCCGCCGCGTTGGTCGCCCTCACCTGGCAGCTGCGGCACTCCGGCGCCCGGCTGCGCTTCCGGGTGCTGCCGATGCCCCGCTTCTACGTCACGTCCACCGACTGCTGAGCTGTCCGGAAGTGCCCCCTCGTCATCGGACTTCGCATGACAAGGGGCCCTTCCGGGCACTGCCGCATCCGCGGTCCGACCCGCACGCGCCGTCTTGAGCGGATGACGCGGATGCGGGCAAACCGCTGGCGGGGCGGCACGATGGGGCTTAGCGTCGATACGTGGGAGTCGGACGCGCGCTGATGCTGGCCCTGGCGTTCCTCGCCGTGGCCAGTCTTCCAGCGGCACTCGCCCTGCTCTTCTGCTATGACGAGATCCTCGACCGGGTGGTCTGCGGCTGGTCCGAGTGGCATGATCGCCGGCGGGAGAAACGGACGATCGCACGTCTCGACCGGGCCATCGAGGCCGACGCGCTGACCCGGGACATCGACCTCAGCGAGTTCGACCGCACCGACCGTCGGCCCCTGGAGCAACTCGCCGCCGACCTGCGTCGCCTCGGCGGTCAGCGGCTCGGCGGCACCGGCCGCTCGATGGTCTGGCACGGCGCGCTGCTCCAGGCGTACGACGACCGGCTTCGCCTCGCCTGCCGCGCCCTCGGCATCACCGAGCACCTTGGTGAATTGGAGGGCGTCGACCAGGAGATCGAGCGGGTCCGGGTGGAGGGTGTGCTGAACGCCGCCGGGCTGACCCTGCCAGCGGCTCGGGCCGGCCATCGGCAACGGCACCGCTGAGCGACGGTTGCGGCTCTTCGTCGCGGTCTACCCGCCCCCCGAGCCGGTCGGCCACCTCGGCGCGCAGGTCGCGCGACTACGGGTCGGCGCGGCGGCTGCCGCCGGCATCAACGTCCGGCTCGCCGATCCGGCCCATCTGCACGTCACCCTGGCCTTCCTCGGCGACGTCGAGGCGGCCCGGCTGGTCGAGGTGGAGAGCGCACTCGGGCTGGCCGCCGAGGGGTTCCACGACGGCCGGAACGCCCTGCCCCGGTTCAGCCTCGGTGGCGGTGGTCGGTTCGGTCAGGGCCGGTCCACTGTGCTCTGGGTGGGCCTGCGAGGTGAGGTCGAGGCACTGCACGTGCTCGCCGGGCTGGTCCGGTCCCGGTTGCGGCAGGCCCGGCTGCCGTGCGACGACGCCTGGCCGTTCCGCCCGCACCTGACCGTGGCCCGGCCGGGCGATCGGATGGACCTGGCCGACATCGAGGCGGACCAGGCCGACCTGGACGACTACCAGGGACCGGAGTGGCCGGCGACCGAGCTGCTGCTGATTCGCAGCCACCTCGACCCGCAACCATCGCGCTACGACCGGCTCGCCGCCTGGCCGCTCTGACCCGGCACTCTCGTCACGGCGGCCCCCGACTGATCCTGGTCCGGACTCGGCTGGGCAGTGACCGCCCCTGGTCTGCTGTGGAGGACCTCGCGGGCCTGTTCGGCGGCGCGGACGATGCTCTCGCTGATGAAGTCGAGGAAGCGGGCGATGTTCTCCAGGCGGGCGGCGGCCGGGGTGTGCGGACCGAGGAGGGCCACGCCCTGTCGTGCGGTCTCGACGAGCTGGTCGTTGGCTCGGGCGCTGGCGATCGTGGCCTGGTAGAAGAGCTCGTCATCGACGACGTATCTGTCACGGCGGCGTTCGTCGCGTTCGCGGCGGACCAGGCTCTGCCCCTCCAGGAAGGTGATCGCCTTGGAGATGGACGCCGGGCTGACCTGGAGGCGCCCAGCGAGCTCGGACGCGGTGAGGCTGCCCGAGTCGGTGATGAACAGGCAGGTCAACACACGGGCTGCCATCTTGCTCAGACCCGACGCCATGAGGACGGTGGTGAACGTTTCTTCGTATTCGGCCACGGCCTCGGCGTCACGGCCGTGGGGCTGGGGGACTGACTCCGTCGTGCGGGAGGAGGCCGACCTGCGTCGGTGGGCGCGGCGTTCGGTGGCGCGGTGGGCCAGGTCGGCGCGGTAGGCCAGAGGGCCGCCATTGCGCATCACCTCGCGGGTGATCGTCGAGGTGGGACGGTCGAGTCGTCGGGCGATCTCCGCGTAGGGGAGGTCGTCGACCAGCCCCAGCGCGATCTGCTGGCGCTCCTGCTGGGTGAGTCTGCCTCCCGGCATCGTGATCTCCCTGGTGATCCTTCGTGGGCGGCCCGTGGCGACTCCACCATAGCGTTCACTTCTGCTCTATTGCAACGCGAACGACCGGAGGCGTTGCGTTATCTTCTGGCTCGTTGCAACAACCGCGACGGATTTAGCTGGGAATACGCCTCTTCATCGCAACAGACCCGTTGCCGCTCTATGGAAAGCAACGTAGCGTTTCCGATATCAGAAACGCTTTACGAGCACGGGAGAGCATGATGAAGACGTTCGACACCCCCGCCCCGATCTCCGCCGTCCTGAACATCCCCGCCGGGCGCATCCAGCTCATCGCCGCGGACCGCGTCGACACGACGGTCGAGGTGCTGCCGACCGACCCCTCCAAGAGCCGCGACACCAGGGCCGCCGAGCAGACCACAGTCGCGTACGCCGACGGCGTCCTGCGGATCACGGCCGCGACCCCCGGCAACCCGCTCGTCGGTTCCTCCGGATCCGTGCAGGTCACCGTCCGGCTGCCTGCCGACTCCCGCGTCGACGCCAAGGCCGCCAGCGCCGAGCTGCGTGGTGTCGGGCGACTCGGCGACGTCACCTTCGACGGCGCGTACCGCCGGATCAAGATCGACGAGGCGGCGAGCGTGCGCCTCACCGCGATCGACGGCGACGTGGAGGTCGGCCGGCTCACCGGCCCTGCGGAGATCAGCACCGCGAGGGGCGACATCCGGATCGCCGAAGCCGTGCACGGCACCGTCGTGCTGACCACTCAGTCCGGCGACATCTCGGTCGGCGCGGCCGCAGGCGTGTCCGCCGCGCTGGACGCCGGCACCGGCCACGGCCGGGTCAGCAACGCCCTCAGGAACGACGGCTCCACCGCACTCGACATCCGCGCCACCACCTCCCACGGCGACATCACCGCCCGCAGCCTCTGATCCCGACCGAAACCCCGACGCGACCAGGAGTGCAGACATGCCAATGAACAACGCTTCGGCCCCGAGTTCGTCCTGGACCGGCATGGTGCCGGTCGACGACACGGCCCTGGCCGTCACCGACACCGGCGGTCCCGGGGTCCCCGTGGTCTACCTCAACGGCCAGTTCGCCACCCAGGGATACTGGCGGCGGGTCATCGCCGAACTGGGCACCGGGTGGCGGCACATCACCTACGACGAGCGGGCTCGCGGCAGGAAGTCGAAGCGCTCAGCGGACTATTCCTTCGAGGCGGCCGTCCGGGATGTCGATGCCGTCCTCGCCGCTCGGGGCGTGCACCGCGCGCTCGTGGTGGGCTGGTCCTACGGAGCTGTTGTCGGGGCGCACTGGGTCAGCCGCAACCCGGAGCGTGCCCTGGGCGCGGTCCTGGTCGACGGCGCGTTCCCGCACGACTGGCTCGACGAGGCCATGGCGCAACGGATCCGCAAGATGTTCCGACGGATGAACCTCTTCATGCCGCTGCTGCGCCCGACCGGCCTGACCCCTCGGATGAACGCCGACCAGATGGCCGACAGCAACATCGAACTCGGCAGGCTCTCCCGCGAGCGCGAGTTGGGCCCCGTGCTGGACACCATCACCGTGCCGGTGCGGTACGTGGTCGCCTCGGGGACGTCCCTGGGGAGCCGCGGTGACGAGCAGGAACAGATCCGCGCCAGCCTCGACGCGGTGACCGCCCGGAACCCGCACATCCGGATCGGGGCGAAGGTCGCCAGCAACCACGGTGCGATCCTCAAGAAGGACTTCCCGGCCGTCGCCGAGGCCGTACGCGAGGTCGCCGGCCTCGACCGCGGGGACGCCGAAGGCCGTCGATGAGGCTTACGTGTTTCGCGTTGACGGGTGGCGAACCGCCACCCGTCAACGCGAAGCGTCAGGAGGACTCGCGTGCGGCCGGGCCGCTGCCGAAGAGGACGTCGTCCCAGCTCGGCAGCCGCTTACGCGGCTTGCCGTTGGCATCGGTGGACTCGCCGCCAGCGGCAGCCGCAGCGCCCGTCCGGCGGGGCCGCAGCACCGCCAGCGACGGCACGGCCGGCACCTCCTTGGGCGCGTCCGAGTCGTCGTCGAAGGCCGACCCCTGGCCGCCGCCGAGCAACGCGGCGGCACCCCCGCCGACCGGCCGCTGCCGGGGCGCGTCCGAGCCGGCGAGAGCAGCCGGGGTACGCGGTTCCAGACCACGGCCCGACGAGGCGCCGAGTGGGCGGTCCAGTGAGGCGAGCAACGCATCGCGGCCAGCGCGGATCGGATCCCGACCGGGACGCGGGTGCTCGGATGCCGCCGGCAACCCGTGCCCACCTCGGCTCGGCTCACCGCGCGACGGACCGGGCAGGGCATGCCCGCCCCGCTCCGGTGCGGGCTCCTGACCGAGGATCGGCGTGGGCCGCTCGGCGCACAGATACTGCGCCATGTCGTCGTGCGGGGCGACCGACTGCCGGGTCTTGTCGAGATCCCAGATGGCCTGCGCGGTGGCCTTGCCGGACGGCCAGGTGGCGATGATCCGCCAGGTGCCGTCATCACGCCGGTATGCGTCCCAGGAAATCTTCTCGGTGTCGATGCCGTGCTGGCTCAGCCGACCGTTGACCACCTCGGCGAGCGGGGTGGGCTTTTCCGCTCCCTTGAGGCGGGTGCGGCGGGCATGCTGCGCGAGCATCGCCCGCTCCTGGAGGACCGGGCCGGCATAGCGCAGCACCCGGTCGACCGGCACACCGGCGATCCGGGCGACATCCTCGGCGGATTCACCGGAGCGGATGCGGGCCTGGATGTCCCGCGGGGACAGTGAGGGAATCGGATCGGCTGCGGTCGGCGCCGCCGCGAGCGGCGGCGAACCGGGCTCCGCGTGCAGCGCACCGGAGATCCGTTCGTCGATCGGCAGGGCGAGCAACCGCCCGACCTCGTCGGCGAGAACCAGAGCATGGCCGTCCTCGGAGAGGGCGACGAAGCGTACTGGGCGCATAGCGTTGCCTCCGTCCCGCTTCGCTGGCCGCACGCCACGAGTCGGCCACCCAGGCGTCTCGGACCACCGTACGCGCATCTGTCTCGGGGTGGGGGAAGCGACACCCCGCATGTCGTGACTGAGCTGCGGCAATGATCACGGTCGGGGGGGGTGGATGCCCCCACCCACACCCACCGTGACGAACGTCAGAGTCGCTCGACCACGTAGTCGATGGACGCGGTCAGCGCCTCGACATCGGCCGGCTCGATGGCCGGGAACAGCGCCATCCGGAGCTGGTTGCGGCCGAGCTTGCGGTACGGCTCGGTGTCCACGATGCCGTTGGCGCGCAGCGCCTTCGCGATCGCGGTGGCGTCCACCTCGTCGGCAAAGTCGATCGTGGCGACCACGTTGGAGCGCAGTGCCGGGTCGCCGACGAACGGGGAGGCCACGCTGGAACGCTCCGCCCAGCCGTACACCGTGGCGGCACTTTCGGCGGTGCGCTTGGCCGCCCAGGCCAGGCCACCCTGCGCGTTCATCCAGTCGGTCTGCTCGGCGGCCAGGAAGATGGTGGCCAGCGCCGGAGTGTTGTAGGTCTGCTCCAGCCGCGAGTTGTCGATCGCGGTGACCAGGTCGAGGAAGGCGGGGATGTAGCGCCCGGACGCCTTGATCTCGGCGGCCCGGTCCAGCGCGGCCGGTGACATCAGGGCCAGCCAGAGGCCGCCGTCGGAGCCGAAGCACTTCTGCGGGGCGAAGTAGTAGACGTCGGTCTCGCCGACGTTGACCTCCAGGCCACCCGCGCCGGAGGTCGCGTCGACCAGCAGCAACGCGCCCTCGTCCGCGCCGGCCACCCGGCTGATCGGGACCGCCACACCGGTCGAGGTCTCGTTCTGCGGCGTCGCGTACGCGTCCACGCCGGACTCGGCGACCAGCGTCGGCGCGCTGCCCGCGTCGGCCTTGCGGACGGTCGGCTCGCCCAGGAACGGCGCGTCCTTGACCGACTTGGCGAACTTGGCACCGAACTCGCCGAAGCTGGCGAACTGGGCGCGGTCGCGAATCAGGCCGAAGGTGGCGACCTCCCAGAACGCGGTGGTGCCACCGTTGCCGATCACGACCTCGTAGCCCTCGGGCAGCGAGAAGAACTCGGCGATGCCGGAGCGCAGTCGCGCCACCTGGTCGCGGACCGTCTTCTGCCGGTGCGAGGTGCCCAGGTAGCTCGTCGCGACCTCGGCAAGGGCGGACACCGCCGCTGGGCGGACCTTGGACGGGCCACAGCCGAAACGT
Organism: Micromonospora sp. M61; assembly: GCF_018070245.1. Lineage (NCBI taxonomy): Bacteria > Bacillati > Actinomycetota > Actinomycetes > Micromonosporales > Micromonosporaceae > Micromonospora > Micromonospora sp. M61. Next base: position 27,448 of record NZ_JAGPYA010000067.1, read on the forward strand.
CCGTCGGCGGGCTTGATGTCATCGGGAATCCGGATGGTCGGTGCGTCAGCCACGGTCTTGAAGATCCTTCCGCAAGGGCGAGGGCGGGCCCGGCGACACTGCCGGCCCTCATCCTCGCACCCGGACCCATCGGTGGAAGCCGGGCCCCCGAGGGCAGGTCTGAGGCCTTCGCCACACCCGGCGTCCTCAGCGCGCCCAGAGGTACGAAAGGGGGCCCCTCCTCGACGGCAGGCGTCGAGAAGGGGCCCCCTCGTGTCAATCAGACGCCGTGCGGGATGGCGGCCCAGCCCTCGACGTCGGACGGCTTGCGGGTCTCCGGGCCGACGTAGCGGGCGGACGGGCGCACCAGCCGCTGAAGGCGCTTCTGCTCCAGGATGTGCGCGCTCCAGCCGCCCATCCGCGCGCAGGTGAACATCGAGGTGAACATGTGCGCCGGCACCTCGGCGAAGTCCAGCACCACGGCCGACCAGAACTCGACGTTGGTGGCCAGCACCCGGTCCGGGCGGCGGGCCTGCAACTCGGCGAGGGCGGCCTTCTCCAGTGCCTCGGCGATCTCGAAGCGCGGCGCGCCCAGCTCCTTGGCCGTGCGCCGCAGCACGCGGGCGCGCGGGTCCTCGGCCCGGTAGACGCGGTGGCCGAAGCCCATCAACCGCTCACCGCGGTCGAGGACGCCCTTGACGTAACCCTCGGCGTCGCCGCTGCGCTCCACCGCCTCCAGCATGCTGAGCACGCGGGACGGTGCGCCGCCGTGCAGCGGGCCGGAGAGGGCGCCGATGCCCGACGAGATGCAGGCAGCCGCGTCCGCCCCGGTGGAGGCGACGATGCGGGCGGTGAAGGTGGACGCGTTCAGGCCGTGCTCGGCGGCCGAGATGAAGTACGCGTCGACGGCCTTGACGTGCCGCGGGTCGGGTTCGCCGCGCCAACGCTTCATGAACCGCTCGACGATGGTCTGCGCCTTGTCGATCTCCTTCTGCGGCACCGCCGGGAGGCCGAGGCCCCGGGCGGACTGGGCGACGAAGGAGAGCGCGGTCACCGACACCCGGGCGAGGTCTTCGCGGGCCTGCTCGTCGGAGATGTCCAGCAGTTGGTCGAGCCCCCAGTACGGGGCCAGCATGGCGACCGCGGACTGCACGTCGACGCGGATGTCGCCGGAGTGCACCGGCACCGGGAACGGCTCCGCCGGCGGCAGGCCCGGTCCGAAGCGGCCGTCCACCAGCAGCGCCCAGACGTTTCCGAACGACACCTGCCCGATCAGATCCTCGATGTCGACCCCGCGATAGCGCAGCGCGCCGCCCTCACGGTCAGGTTCGGCGATCTCGGTCTCGAAGGCGACGACGCCCTCCAGCCCGGGTTTGAAATCAGCCATGTCGCTCTCCTGGATCTGGTCGGTGCGCCCGAACAGCTCATCCGGCCGGTCGGCCGGGCGCCTTAGGCGACCCTCAGGGATGTGTTCGCAACATCTTGCCTGCTGAGTAAGGGATACGCGACCCGCTGCGACTGTGCTGCACGCGACATCCCCGGGCGCGCAATCTCCGCTGGACTCGGTGAGACTGGGCACTGCGTGCTGGCCAGCGCGGGAGGGCGTTGGCGGGGCCGCCGAGAAGGAGTGGGCACGTGACGGGTGACACACCCGCCCCGGCTGCGATGCGTAACGAGTACGCCGCGGACCTGGGCCTGACCGAGGCTGACCTGGCCGCCGACTGGCACACCCAGTTCGCCAGCTGGTTCGCCGACGCGGTGGCCTTCGGGCTACCCGAACCGAACGCGATGGTGGTGGGCACCGCGGACCCGGCCGGTCGGCCGAGCGGTCGGACGGTGCTGCTGAAGGGGTACGACCCCGAGGGGTTCGTCTTCTTCACCAACCACCTGTCGCGCAAGGGCGTCGAGGCGACCGCCAACCCGTACGCCAGCCTGGTCTTTCCGTGGTTTCCCATGCAGCGTCAGGTGGTGGTCGCCGGGCGGGTCGCGCCGGTCGACCGCGCGACGAGCGAGGCGTACTTCACCAGCCGGCCGCGCGGCTCCCAGTTGGGCGCCTGGGCCAGCCCGCAGTCGCAGGTGGTGTCGGGCCGGGCCGAGCTGGAGGAGAGCTACCGGGAGGTGGCCGAGCGGTTCGCCGACGAGGACGTGATCCCGACGCCGGCGCACTGGGGTGGGTTGCGGGTCCACCCCGAGTCGGTGGAGTTCTGGCAGGGGCGGGCCGGCCGGTTGCACGATCGGCTCCGCTTCCGTCGTCTCGACGAGGGCGGTTGGATCGTCGAGCGGTTGGCGCCGTGACAGATGTGCAGGAGGCTCGGCCGCGCGGAGCGCGCCGCTGGGCCCTCGACGTACGCCCGCTGCGCGTGCCCGCGTACCGACGGCTCTGGCTCGGCAACACCGTGGCGATGTTCGGCTTCCAGTTCACGGCCGTCGCGGTGCCGGTGGAGATGTACGCCCTGACCAGGGACTCCCTCTGGGTCGGCTTGCTGGGCGTGGCGGCCTTCGTACCGTTGCTGGTCTTCGGGCTCTGGGGAGGCGCGGTCGCCGACGCCCGCGACCGCCGCGCGGTGCTGCTCGGCGGCTCATTGTTGCTCTGGGCATCCACCCTCGGGCTGCTGGTCCAGGCACTGCTGAACGTGGGCAGCCCGGTGCTCCTGTTGGCGCTGATGGCGTTGCAGTCGGTGGCGTTCGCGATCAGCTCGCCGGCCCGCAGTGCCATGCTGCCCCGACTGGTCCCGGACGACCTCGTCCCGGCCGCCGCCACCCTGAACTACACGACCTTCACCGCCGCCTCGGTGGCCGGCCCGCTGGCCGCGGGCCTGATCCTCGCCGCGTCGCCGGACACCGCTGTGGTCCTGCCGATTGCGTACGGGGTGGACGCGCTGCTGTTCACCGCGATGCTCTGGGCGGCGCTGCGCCTGCCCTCGCTGCCGCCCGAGCCGAGCGCCGACGGTCAGGCCCGGCGAGCCGGCCTGGCCAGTGTCATCGACGGATTCCGCTACCTGGCCACCACACCCGTACTCCTGCTGTCCTTCGGGGTGGACCTGATCGCGATGATCCTCGCCATGCCGCGGGCGCTCTTTCCGGAGATCGCCCACGAACGGTTCGGCGGTGGTGGGTCCGTCGGCCTGCTCTACAGCGCCATCGCGATCGGCTCGATGATCGGTGGGCTGACCTCCGGTTGGATCGGCCGGCTCCGCCGGCAAGGGCTCGGCCTGGTGCTCGCGGTGGTGGGTTGGGGCCTGGCGATCGCCGCGGCCGGGCTGGCCCAGCAGCTCTGGCTGATGGTCGCGCTGCTCGCCGTTGCCGGGGCCGCCGACCTGATCAGCGCGGTGCTGCGCCAGTCGATGCTGCTGGTCTACGCACCGGACCGGATGCGCGGCCGGCTCCAGGGCGTCAACACGGTCGTGGTGGCGGGTGGCCCACGTTTGGGCGACCTCCGGGCCGGCACCATGGCCGCCGGGTTCGGCGGCGGGGTGGCCTGGGTGGCCGGCGGGCTCGCCTCGGCGGTGCTCGTGGTCGTGCTCGCGGTGGCGTTCCCGGCACTGCTGCGCTACCGGGCCACTACCGCGTCGAGCAACGACCGGGCCTGACCGGTTAGGGTCGCCGGCATGGAAAGCCCCGATCAGCGCCCGTTCTCCGGCGCCCAGTGGACCATCTCCGCCGCCGGTCATGAGGCCGTCATCGTGGAGGTGGGCGGTGGGCTCCGGACGTACCGGCACGACGGTGTCGACCTGGTCGACGGGTACCAGACCGACGAGGTGTGCCCCGGCTGCGCCGGGCAGGTGCTGGCACCCTGGCCGAACCGGATCCGCGATGGCCGCTACGCGTTCGGGGAGCGGGCGCTCCAGCTCCCGCTGACCGAGCCGGAGCGGCACGTGGCCATCCACGGGCTGGTCAACTGGGTGCCGTGGCGTCTGCTGGAGCAGTCGGAGGCCGCGGTGACCCTCGGCTACGACCTGCCGCCGCAGCCCGGCTACCCGTGGCCGTTGCGGCTGCTCAGCCGGTGGAGCGTCGGCGCGGACGGGCTGCGCGCCGAGCACGAGGTGACCAACATCGGCGGGGAGGCCGCGCCGTTCGGCTTCTCCGTGCACCCGTACCTGCAGCTGCCGGGCGTCGCGGTCGACGACCTGGTCATGCGGCTTCCGACCCGTACCCGGTTGTTGGTGGACGGTCGGCTGCTGCCGGTCGGCGCGACCCCGGTGGCCGGGACGGAGTACGACTGGACCAGCCCGCGCCGGATCGGTGCCGCCGAGCTGGATCTCTGCTTCGGCGAGGTGATCCGCGACGCTGACGGCGGCTCGTCGGTGGGCCTGTCCGCGCCGGACGGTTCGGCGGGGGTGAGCATCTGGGCGGACGCGGAGTTCGGCTGGTGGCAGGTGTTCACCGGGGACGCGCTCACCGGTGACCGGCACCGCCGCTCGGTGGCGATCGAGCCGATGACCTGCCCGCCGGACGCGTTCCGCTCGGGCCGGGACGTGCTCACGCTCAAGCCTGCTACGACCTGGCGGGGTGCCTGGGGCATCCGGCCCGGGGCCTGATGGAGTTCGCCGAGGTCGTCCGGCGTCGGCGGATGGTGCGCAACTACGACCCGGACCGCCCCGTCCCGCCCGACGTGGTGGACCGGCTGCTCGACCACGCGGTCCGCGCACCGTCGGCCGGGTTCGCTCAGGGCTGGGGTTTCCTGGTCCTGGAGGAGCCGGCCGACCGGGAGCGGTTCTGGGCGGCCACCACACCGGACGGCGGTGGGCGGGAGCGCTGGCTGGCCGGGATGCGCCGGGCACCACTGATCGTGGTGCCGCACGCCAACGCGTCGGCCTACCTGCGGCGGTACGCGGAGCCGGACAAGGGGTGGACGGACCAATCCACCGACCGCTGGCCGGTGCCGTACTGGCACGTGGACACCGGCTTCGCGGCCCTGCTGATGTTGCTGACCGCCGTGGACGAAGGGCTGGGGGCCTGTTTCTTCGGCATTCCGCCGCAGCAACTCGCCCCCTACCGCGACGCGTTCGGTGTGCCGGAGGAATACCAGCCCGTCGGTGCCGTCACAATCGGTTACCGAGCAGCGGACCATCGGTCACCGTCGCTGCGCCGGGGGCGTCGTCCGATGGACGAGGTGGTGCGGCGCGGCCGGTGGAGTTGAGCACCCCGTCCCGTTTGTCCGCTTGAGGATCGGACGACCGGTAGCGAAACTGACATCAGGGAGCGAAACGCGTCGTGCGCGGGGCGGCTAGGCTGGCACGGTCATCGGTGCCGCGCCGCGCGGTGCCCGCCGCGGCCCGGCTCGGCGCCGTCGGTCGGCCCGGCCACGGGGAGGGGAGCGTGCCGTCGTGATCTTCAGAGCGGTCCGGGACGGGCGTCCCTATCCGGAACACAATCTGACGCTCAAGCAGTGGGCGGAGATTCCGCCCCGGCCACTGCGCCTGGACCAGATGATCACCACCAAGCGTGAGCTGGCGCTCGACAAGCTGCTCGCCGAGGACTCCACCTTCTACGGTGACCTCTTCCCGCACGTCGTGCAGTGGAACGGCGGGCTCTACCTTGAGGACGGGCTGCACCGCGCGTTGCGGGCCGCCCTGCAGCAGCGCAACCAGATCCACGCCCGGGTGCTGGTGCTCTCCGAGCCGATCGAGTGACAAGCCCTTCTGTCGCTCGCTGAACCTTCGTTAGGGTGGCGTCCATGACCGCTGCGCTGGACCTGCTCGATCTGGACCCGTCGCTCACCGACGAAGAGCGACAGATCCGCGACGTCGTCCGCCAACTCGTCGACGACCGGGTGCGCCCGCACGTCGCCGACTGGTACGAACAGGGCCAGGTGCCCGCCCGCGAGCTGGCCCGGGAGTTCGGCAAGCTCGGCCTGCTCGGCATGCACCTCACCGGCTACGGCTGCGCTGGCGCCTCCGCCGTCGCGTACGGCCTGGCCTGCCAGGAGCTGGAGGCCGGCGACTCCGGCCTCCGATCCCTGGTCTCGGTGCAGGGCTCGCTCGCCATGTACGCCATCTGGCGCTACGGCAGCGAGGAGCAGAAGCAACGCTGGCTGCCGTCGATGGCCACCGGCGAGGCGATCGGCTGCTTCGGCCTGACCGAGCCGGACCACGGCTCCGACCCCGCCTCGATGACCACCCGCGCCCGCCGCGACGGCGACGACTGGGTGCTCACCGGCGCCAAGATGTGGATCACCAACGCGCCGATCGCCGACGCCGCGGTGATCTGGGCGCGCACCGACGAGGGCGTGCGGGGTTTCCTCGTACCCATGGACACGCCCGGTGTCACGGCCCGGGAGATCCGCCGCAAGATGTCGCTGCGCGCGTCGGTGACCGGCGAGATCGCGCTCGACGACGTCCGGCTCCCGGCGGACGCCCAACTGCCCGAGGCGATCGGGCTCAAGGCGCCGCTGAGCTGTCTCACCGAGGCCCGGTACGGCATCGTCTGGGGCGCGGTGGGCGCCGCCCGTGACTGCCTGGAAACCACCCTGGCGTACGCCACCACCCGCACCCAGTTCGGTCGCCCGCTGGCCGGCTTCCAGCTCACCCAGGCGAAACTCGCCGACATGGCCGTCGAGCTGGTGAAGGGGCAACTGCTCGCGCTGCACCTCGGCCGGCTCGCCGACGCCGACCGGTTGCGACCCGAGCAGGTCAGCGTGGGCAAGCTGAACAACGTGCGGGAGGCCCTGGCCATCGCCCGGCAGTGCCGCACCATCCTCGGTGCCAACGGTGTCTCCGGCGAATACCCGATCATGCGGCACGCCAACAACCTGGAGAGCGTGCTGACGTACGAGGGCACCTCCGAAATCCACCAGCTGGTCGTCGGGCAGCGACTCACCGGGATCTCCGCGTTCGCGTGACCTGCGCTCGCGTGACCTGCCCGCGTGCTGACCTGCCCGCGCGTGACCTGCCCGTTTGTGCTTTCCGGCCGCTCGACGCGCGGCTGTCGTACGGGGGCCGTACCGTCATTGACAGACGACGTGTCTGACGAGGACGGTGAGCGTGATGGCCCGCGACGCTGGCATCAACGAGCCCACGAGGGAGTTTCCCGGTTACCCGACCGGTGACGATCTCAAGGAGCGGTCGGCCGCGACACCCGAGCCGACCATGGACACACCGGGTGGCCCCGGTAGCCCGACGGGTGGCCCGATGGGCGGCAGCGGTGGCCCGACGGGTGGTGGTGGCGGGGCCCGTGGCCTGCTCCTGCTGCTCGGCGCCGCCGCGCTGGCCGTGGTGGTGCTGCTCGGCATCCAGGCGACCGGCATCCTGCCGGATTTCCGCAACCCGTTCGCCAAGGAGCAGACCGACCGCAGCCAGCCACCACTGCTGAAGTCGATCCAGGACCTCAGCCGCTACGTGGCGGCCGAAGGCAACTTCCAGGTCGTGGTCGACACCCAGAACGACCGGCGCAACGTTCCCGACTTCCTGCTCAACGAGCGCACCCTGTTCGTCGGGGCCGGCAGCGTCGAGGCGTACGTCGACTTCACCAAGATCGGTGAGGGTGCCGTCGTCCAGTCCGCCGACGGCAAGTCCGTCGAGATCAAACTGCCCGCCCCGCAGCTCGGCCAGACCAACCTCGACATGGAGAAGAGCTACGTCTTCGCGGAGCAGCGCGGTCTGCTCAACCGGCTCGGTGACCTGGTCGGCAACGATCCCAACCGGCAGCAGCAGGTCTACCAGCTCGCCGAGGAGCGGATCACCGCCGCCGCCCGCGACAGCGGTCTCTCCGCCCGAGCCGAGGAAAACACCCGCAAGATGCTGGAGGGGCTGCTGCGCTCCCTCGGCTACCAACAGATCACGGTCACCTACACGGCTCCCTGACCGGCGACAATCCAACCGCGGAAGCGCCCGCCCCGACGTCCGTCGGAGCGGGCGCTTCTCCATCAGGACCGCTCGCATTCGCGGCTGGTAGCCCACGCTGGCAGTCGCAGCTGGCATTCGCCGTCGGCGGTCGCAGCTGGCGGTCGCCGGTGGCAGCCCTTGCTGTCAGCCCGCTGTGTGAGTCGCCGTCGGCAGCCGTTGTTAGTCGCCGCTGGCATTCGCTGTCGGTAGTCGCTGTCGTGCATTCGGCGTCGGCATTCGCTGTCGGTGGTCGCGTCGTTCACGCGGTCGGCATTCGCCTGCCGTTTTGCCGGCGGTCTGCAGCGCGTCTGAGTGCTGAACCCTGCCGTTCGTCCGTCTGCCGCCTCTCGTGGCGCGTTCGTGCTCTGGGGGCAGGCCCGCGCTCTGCCGAGCGGCGTGAGCGCTCCATGATCCACTCGGGTTTGCTGAATTCGGGGTATTACCGGCACCCGGACGCCGCGTAATCAGCAAACCCGAGTGGATCAACGGCGAGG
>NZ_JAGPYA010000068.1:0-34220 GCF_018070245.1 Micromonospora sp. M61
GAGTTACGGCGGTCATGGCGGAGGGGAAACGCCCGGTTACATTCCGAACCCGGAAGCTAAGCCCTCCAGCGCCGATGGTACTGCACTCGTGAGGGTGTGGGAGAGTAGGACGCCGCCGGACAATCTTCCAGTCGAGGGCCGCCCCATCCGGGTCGGCCCTCGACTGCGTAGCGCCATTGGTGGCGCAATCAGGAAGGATGTACCTGTGAGTTCAGGACCGCAGGGCGGAGACCGTCCCCGTCGCTACGAAGACCGTACTGACGGCGCGGGCGGACGCGACCGCGGCCCGCGCCGCGATGACCGAGACCGTCCCCCGTACCGGGGAGACCGTGACAACGCCGGTGGCGCCCGCGGTGGCTACGCCGGCGGCCGCGACTCTGGTTCCCGTGGCGGCGACCGGGACAGTTCGCGTTCCAGCGCCCCCCGTGAGGGTGGTTACCGTGGCGGTGACCGCGATGCTTCGCGTTCCAGCGCCCCCCGTGAGGGTGGCTTCCGTGGCGGTGACCGCGACGGTTCGCGCTCGGGCGCTCCCCGTGAGGGTGGTTACCGTGGCGGTGACCGCGACGGTTCGCGTTCCAGCGCCCCCCGTGAGGGTGGCTTCCGTGGCGGCGACCGCGACGGTGGCTTCCGCGGTGGCGACCGCCGTGAGGGCGGTTTCCGTGGCGGTGACCGGGACGGCTCGCGTTCCAGCGCTCCGCGTGAGGGTGGCTTCCGTGGCGGCGACCGCGACGGTGGCTTCCGTGGCGGCGACCGCCGTGAGGGTGGTTTCCGTGGTGGCGACCGGGACGGCTCGCGTTCCAGCGCTCCGCGTGAGGGTGGCTTCCGTGGCGGCGACCGCGACGGTGGCTTCCGCGGTGGCGACCGCCGTGAGGGCGGTTTCCGTGGCGGTGACCGGCCGAGTGGACCGCGTGACGGCGGCGCGCCCCGTGAGGGTGGCTTCCGTGGTGGCGACCGTGACAGCTCTCGGCCGAGTGGTCCGCGTGAGGGCGGTGGCTACCGTGGCGGCGACCGCGAGGGTGGCTACCGTGGTGGCGACCGGACGGGTGCTCCCCGGGCCGACGACCGGCCGCGTCGTGAGGGCGAGTTCCGCCGCGACGACCGCGCTGGCGGCTCCGAGTCGTACGAGGGTGGGCGTAGCTCTGGCCCGGCACTGCCGGACGACATCGTCGCGACCGACCTCGACAAGGACGTTCGCGCTGAGCTGCTCTCGCTGAACAAGCCGGTCGCCGAGACGGTGGCCCGGCACCTGGTCGCGACCGGTCAGCTGATCGACGAGGACCCGGCCGAGGCGTTGGCGCACGCGCTGGCTGCCCGGCGGCTCGCGTCGCGCATCTCCGCGGTCCGTGAGGCGGTCGGCCTTGCCGCGTACCACGCGGGGGAGTGGCAGTCGGCGATCGCCGAGCTGCGTACGTACCACCGGATGAGTGGTCTGCAGAGCCACCTGGCCGTGCTCGCGGACTGTGAGCGGGCTCTTGGCCGCCCGGAGCGGGCCATCGACCTGTTCCGTGGCGCTGACCGGGAGAAGTTGGACCAGGCCGTCGCGATCGAGCTGCTCATCGTCGCCGCTGGCGCCCGGGGTGACCTCGGGCAGAAGGACGCCGCGGTCGCGATGCTCCAGGTCCCGGACCTCACCAGTGAGGCCACGGTGCCGTGGACGGCTCGGCTGCGGTACGCGTATGCCGATGCGCTGCTCGCCGTGGGCCGGCGCGAGGAAGCCCGCGAATGGTTCTCCCGTGCCGCCGACGTGGACACCGAGGGCGAGACCGACGCCGCCGAGCGGCTGCTGGAACTCGACGGCGTGCTCATCGAGGGCGACGACGAGGACGAGGCCGTCGAGGAGATCGCCGCAGGCCCGGGCACTCCGGGCGCGGTTCCGGCCCAGCCGGACGCCGACCTGACCGGCGACGACCGCGACGACGACGAAGACGACGAAGACGACGACGAAGACGACGAAGACGACGACGAAGACGACGAAGACGACGAAGACGACGACGAGGACGACGACCGCGAGGACGACGCCGACCGCGACGACGAAGACGACGAAGACGACGAGGACTTCGACGACGACGAGCAGGACGGTGCTGTCGGCCGCCCTGACGACGACGAGGACTCCGTCGACGAGGACGAGGACCGTCACCCGGACGAGGCTGGCAAGGCCGACACCGCTGCCGACGGCAGCGTGACGTCCGGCGACGCGGTGAACACCGACGACACCGCCCCCACCCGGGGTGACGAGTCGGAGCCGACGCAGCGGTGAGCGCGGGCGTGGGGGAGCGGCTGGTCGACGGGTACACCCTGGTCGTCTTCGACCTGGACGGCGTGATTTACCTGATCGACCGGCCGATCCCCGGCGCCGTCGAGGCGGTGGCCCGGCTGCACGACGAGGGGCGGGCGGTGGCGTACGCCACCAACAACGCCTCCCGGCGCTCCAGCGAGGTCGCCGACCTGCTCACCGGGATGGGCGTGCCGGCTCGACCGGAGGAGGTGCTCACCTCCGCCGCGGCCTCGGCCGAACTGTTGCGGGACCGGCTGGCCGCCGGCGCGCCGGTGCTGGTGGTCGGCGCGGAGGCCCTGCGCGCCGAACTGCGTGCGGTCGGCCTGACCCCGGTCACCAAGGCCGACGAGAACCCTGCCGCGGTGGTGCAGGGGTACGGGCCGCAGGTCGGCTGGGCCGAACTGGCCGAGGCCTCGGTCGCGGTGCGGGCCGGGGCGCTCTGGATCGCCACGAACACCGACCGGACCCTGCCCAGTGGACGGGGACCGCTGCCCGGTAACGGGTCGCTGGTGGCCGTGCTGCGTACGGCGTTGGAGCGGGACCCCGACGTGGTGGTCGGCAAGCCGGAGTCGGCGCTGTTCGAGACCGCCGCCCGGCGCGCGAGCGGTGGCCGGAGCCTGGTGGTGGGTGACCGACTGGACACCGACATCGAGGGCGCCCGCCGTGCCGGCCTGGACAGCCTGCTCGTACTCACCGGCGTCAGCGGCGTACCGGATCTGCTGGCTGCCGAACCGCAGCGGCGTCCCACGTACGTCGCGAGGGACCTGGCGGGGCTCTTCGACCCGGCTGCCGCCGTGCGGGTCCCGGGCCCGGCGGACGCCGGCGGCTGGTCCGTGACCGACCGCGACGGGGTGCTGGAACTGGCCGGGTCGGGTCGTCCGCTGGATGCGCTGGCCGCCCTCTGCGCGGTGGCCTGGTCGGCGCCGGAGCCGGCGCTGCCGAAGATCCGCCCGATCGGCCCGGACGCGGCCCACGCGCTGGAGAGCTTCGGTCTGACCGCCGCTGCCTGACCGAGGTCGGGCCAACGGGTCCGTCAGAGCAGTTTGCGCAGCTTCAGCAGGTCGAACGGGTTGGCCTTGATCGACACCCGGCGGGAGGTCACCGCGCTGGTGACGTCGAGATCGCCGCGGACCAGGGCGAGCAGGTCGTCGCTGGACGTGCTCAGCGCGATCTTGGCTTTGGGGTCGTCGCCGTCGGTCAGCTCGACCAGCCGACCGCCGGTGATCCGGCCGTGGAACGCGGTGTCCAGGTCGGTGATCCGGCAGGCCAACGTCCGGTCCAGATCGATCCGTTCGCGCACCGTCTCCGCGTTGCGGTCCAGCCGGGCGGCCAGCTCCTGCAATGCCTGCCGGCACTCGTCCACGCTGGCCACATCTCCCCCTCGCTGATCGCCACGCCGTCCTCGGCACCGTACCGCACGGCACGGCACGGGGTGCCCGGTAGCGTGACACCTGCACACCCCGCCCCGTGGAAGGACTCAGGCATGCAGGACGCGTGGCGCGCCTACTTTGAACTGGCCATGGGCCTCGCGGAGGCGCCCCGGAAGAAGGCCCAGGACGTGGCACGTCGCCTCGTCGGTTCCGGCGGTGCGACCGCCGCCCAACTCCAGGCGCTCGGCGAGGAACTGGTCACCACCGGCGCCGCCAACCGGGAGGCGCTGACCAAGCTGGTCCGCTTCGAGGTCGACAGGGCTCTCGGCGCGGTCGGGCTGGCCACCGCCGACGAGGTGGCAGAGCTGACCCGGCGGGTGCACGACCTGGAGCGGCAACTCCGCGAGGCGCGTGCCGCCGAGCCGACGCACGCGCCGACCGCTGGCCCCCGGGAGCAACCCGATCCGACCCTCGCCGCGCCGCCCGGCGACCGTCTCGTGCCGTCCGACGGCCCGGCCGGTGCCCCGGTCTCCGCGCCGACGGCCGAGAAGGCCGTGGCGAAGAAGGCTGTGGCAACGAAGGCCGTGGCGAAGAAGGCGATCGCCAAGAAGGCCATCGCGAAGAAGCCGCCGGCGACGATCAGCCGGACCGACGACGACACCCCGACCCCGGCGGTCATGCCGGCCAAGAAGGCGGCCCGTCCGCAGCCGCCGGACGCCGCCGAATGAGCCGGCCCCATCCGCCGACGGGCGGGTCGTTCCCGGCCCGGCCCGGCCCGCCCACTGGCGGGCCGTTCGCCGCCCGCCCCGGCCCTCCCGCAGGCGCCCGCCCCGGCCCTCCCACGGGGGTCCGCCCCGGGCCGCTGCTGGACGTCGGGGACGACGAGGCACGGCACCCGGCGGTGGACGCCGCCGTGCAGGCCATGACCAACGCGGCGACGCTCGCCCCGGCCGACCAGATCGCGCAGTACGAAGCGGCCTACGAGACGCTGCGGGAAACCCTCGCCACCATCGACCAGACCTGAGCCGGACGACCAGGGCTGAGGAGACCGGAGAACCACCCATGGCACGTCGTAACCGGCTGGACGCCGAACTCGTCCGCCGCGGTCTGGCCCGCTCCCGGGAGCAGGCCGCCGCGTTGGTGGAGGCCGGCCGGGTCCAGCTGCGCGGGGTGGTCGCGCGCAAGGCCGCCGCGATGGTCGACCCGGCCGATCCCCTCCTGGTCACCGGTGCGGACCCGGCCGAGGAGTACGTCTCCCGGGGCGGGCACAAGCTGGCCGGCGCGCTGGCCGCGTTCGGCGCCGGTGGGCTGCGCGTCGCCGGGCGGCGCTGCCTGGACGCCGGCGCCTCCACCGGTGGCTTCACCGACGTGCTGCTGCGCGCCGACGCCGCCGAGGTGGTGGCCGTGGACGTCGGCTACGGGCAGCTCGCCTGGCCGCTGCGCACGAACGAGCGGGTCCGCGTCCTGGAACGCACCAACGTTCGTACCCTCGACGCCGAGACGATCGGCGGGCCTGTCGACCTCACGGTGGCCGACCTGTCGTTCATCTCGCTGCGGCTGGTGCTGCCGGCGCTGGCCGGCTGCACCCGCGACGACGGTGACCTGGCGTTGATGGTGAAGCCGCAGTTCGAGGTGGGCAAGGACCGGGTCGGCGCCGGTGGTGTGGTGCGCGATCCGGAGCTGCGTGCCGAGGCGGTGCTGGACGTGGCCGCGGCGGCCGAGCGGCTCGGTCTCGGGTTGGCGGACGTGGCGGCCAGCCCGCTGCCCGGGCCGAGCGGCAACGTGGAGTTCTTCGTATGGTTGCGCCGGGGCGCACCGCCGGCCGACCCGCAACGGGTGCGGGCCGTGGTGGCGGCTGGGCCGGACGGCCCGACGACGGCCGGCGACGTGCCGGACGTGGCGGCGGCGGCGGAGGAGGTCGCAGGGTGAATGCGCGCAGCGAGGGCACTGGCACGACACACTGTTGCGCTGGTGCGACGGTGGCGCACCTCGGGCGGGTGGCCCGATGAGCCGGACCGCACTGCTGGTGACGCACACCGGCCGTCGGCGTAGCACCGAGCACGCCCGGTCGGTCGCGGCCGATCTGATCGCCGCGGGTTTCGAGGTACGGGTGGTCGCCGACGAGGCCGACGACCTGGACCTGCCCGGCGTGGTGCCGGTCGCCGGGCAGCAGGCCGCCGAGGGCGCCGAGATCGTCTTCGCGCTCGGGGGTGACGGCACCTTCCTGCGTGCTGCCGAGCTGGCCCGCCCGGCGAAGGTGCCGCTGCTCGGCATCAACCTCGGCAAGGTCGGTTTCCTGGCCGAGGCGGAGATCGACGACCTGGACGTCGCGGTGCGGGACGTGGTCAGTCGCAACTACACGGTCGACGAGCGGCTCACCCTGGACGTCACCGCCGAGTTCGACGGCGGGCCGACCATCGAGTCCTGGGCGCTCAACGAGATCAGCATCGAGAAGGGCGAGCGGGCGCAGATGCTCGAACTGCTCGTCGACGTGGACGGGCGCCCGCTGTCCCGCTACGGCTGCGACGGTGTCGTCTGCGCCACGCCCACCGGCTCCACCGCGTACGCGTTCTCCGGTGGTGGCCCGGTGGTCTGGCCGGAGGTGGAGGCGTTGCTGCTGGTGCCGATCAGCGCGCACGCGTTGTTCAGCCGCCCGCTGGTCACGGCGCCGACGTCCACCTTCGTGATCACCGTCGACCCGTTCACCACCCTCGCGGTGCTCTCCTGCGACGGGCGTCGGGTCTACGACCTGCCGCCCGGTGCCCGGGTGACGGTGCGTCGGGGCGCCCTGCCGGTGCGCATCGTGCGGTTGCGGCCCCGCCCGTTCACCGACCGGCTGGTCGCCAAGTTCGCCCTTCCCGTGCATGGCTGGCGCGGCAGCCGCCGGTGACCGTGGCGCACACGGTCGGTGGACGTCGGTTGTCCACCTGACGACATGTCGCCGCTGCGGCGGCCGATGACTAGTGACCTGGTGACAGGCTCCGACGCACACTCCGATCGGCCCTCGTCTACGGATGGCGGGCCTGGAGGAGTAGAGGAGCACATCGCATGCACTGGTCCCCACGCTGGCTCGCCGTCGGCGCGGTCGGCGCGTTGGTGGTCGGTCTCGCCGCACCGGCGTCCGCCGACCCGCCCGCCCGGCCCACCGGCCCGACGGCGGGCACACCCGTCCCGGGTGCCGCGCCCGTACGTCTCACCCTGATCACCGGCGACCAGGTCGACCTGGTGCAGGCCGCACCTGGCCGGGTCGCCGCCACCGTCCGCCCGGGACCCGGGCGCGAGCGGATCGTGTTCCAGACGATGGAGGTCGACGGCGCGCTGCGGGTGCTTCCCAGCGACGCCCTGCCCTACGTCTCCAGCGGGGTTCTCGACGCCAACCTGTTCGACGTGCAGAAGTTGGCCGCTGACGGCTACGGCGACGCCGCGCAGGGCAACCTGCCGCTGATCGTGCGCTATCAGGAGCCGGCCGCCGGCCGCGTCCGGCCGCTCACCGTCGCCGCGGACGCCCGCCCCCTGGAGAGCATCAACGGCGCGGCTCTGCGGGTCGGCAAGGGTGACCTCGGTGGCCTGTGGAGCACGCTCGCCGGCACGCCGACCACCCGGACCACGGCCGCCGCGCCCCGGTTGGGCGGTGGCATCGCCCGGATCTGGCTGGACGGGAAGGTCCGCCCGACGCTGGAGCACAGCGTGCCGCAGATCGGCGCCCCGCAGGCCTGGGCGGCCGGCCGGGACGGCAGTGGCGTGACGGTGGCCGTCCTGGACACCGGCGTCGATGCCACCCACCCCGACCTGGCCGGACGGATCGCCGAGGCGCGGGACTTCTCCGACAGCGGCAGCGCCCGTGACGGTCATGGCCACGGCACGCACGTCGCGGCGACCATCGCCGGCACCGGCAACGCGTCTGCCGGGCTGCGCAAGGGTGTCGCGCCCGGCGCGCGGTTGCTGGTCGGCAAGGTGCTCGACGACGGTGGCTCCGGCTATGACTCGTCCATCATCGCCGGCATGGAGTGGGCCGCCCACTCCGGCGCGAAGGTCGTCAGCATGAGCCTCGGCGGCGACCCGACCGACGGCACCGACCCGATGAGCCAGGCCGTCAACGACCTGACCGCCGAGACCGGCGCGCTCTTCGTGGTCGCCGCCGGCAACGCGGGCGAGGCGCGTACCGTCGGTTCGCCGGGCGCGGCCGCCGCGGCGCTCACCGTCGGCGCGGTCGACCGCGACGACAACCTGGCGGAGTTCTCCAGCCGTGGTCCGCGACTCGGCGACAACGGCCTGAAGCCGGAGATCACCGCCCCGGGCGTCGGCATCGTCGCCGCGCGGGCCGCCGGCACCACCATGGGTACGCCGGTGGGCGACGCCTACACGACCGCGTCCGGGACCTCGATGGCCACACCGCACGTGGCCGGCGCTGCGGCGATCCTCGCCCAGGAACACCCGGACTGGGCCGCCGGGACGCTCAAGGACGCGCTGGTGAGCACCACGAAGGCCAACCCGGCGCTGACCGTCTTCGAGCAGGGCGGCGGCCGGGTCGACGTGGCTCGGGCGCTCAAGCAGCAGGTGTACGCCTCGGCCACCGCTGACTTCGGACGGATCCAGACCGGCGCCGCGCCGGTCGAGCGGACCGTGACGTACACCAACGGCACGAAGGTCGCGCAGACCCTGCGGCCGGCCCTGGAGCTGCGCAACCTGGACAGCGGCGCGGCCGAGACCGACGGGGTCTCAGTGGCCTCCGACGCGGTGACAGTGCCGGCGGGCGGAAGTGTCGCCGTGCCGCTGCGTGCCGACCCGGCGAAGCTGGCCCGGGGCCCGCACGGTGGCTGGCTGGTGGCGACCGGTACGGACGGCGTCGCCGTGCGCACGCCGGTCGGGCTCACCGTCAACGGTCCGTTGCACCAGGTCACCATCAAGGTGTTGGACCGGCAGGGCCAGCTGACCCTCTCGCCGGGGTTCACCCTCTTCGGTGAGCAGCCCGAGTCCGACTACTGGGGCGAGTGGCCGGGCGAGGGCACCCTCCAGGTCGAGGAGGGCACGTACATGCTGACCGCGATGGTCCAGCACGGCGTTCCACTGGACGAGCAGTTGACCCAGACCGTCGAACCGGAGCTGGTCGTCGACCGGGACCTGACAGTGGTCCTCGACGCGCGCAAGGGCACACCGGTGCGGATCGAGACGCCGAAGCCCAGCGAGCAGCGGGCCACGCTCAGCTACTACGTGCACCGGGTGTTGGCCAACGGCCGGCAGATCGACCACGGCGTGATGGCCTACAGCACCGTCCAGCAGGTCAACGTCACGCCGACCCGCCAGGTGCGCCAGGGTGAGTTCGAGTTCGCCTCGCGCTGGCAGCTCGTCGCACCGATGGTGGACGCGAAGATCAGCGGGGTGTCCGGTCCACTGGACATCAACCTGCTGGGTACGTCACCGGCACCGACCGGCCGGCGCAAGCTGCCGCTGGTCTGGGCCGGCACCGGGACGCCCGCCGACCTGACCCGGGTGCGGGGCGCCGCGGCGCTGCTCGCCACCGACCCGGACCGATCCGAGGAGGAGCAGGTTGCCGCCGCCGCGGCCGCTGGCGCCGCCATGGTGCTGATCGTTCGGCCGGCGGACTTTTCGGCGTGGACGGTGTGGCGCCCGATCGGGGATCGACTGCCGATCCCGTCGATGGTGGTCGCGTACGACGACGGGCAGCGGTTGATCGCGGCGGTGCGCAAGGGTCGGGCGACGCTCGACCTGACGCTGACCGTGGACAGCCCGTACCTGTATGACGTGTGGCAGGTGTCGAAGGGCCGGGTGCCGGAGCGCATCGTGCACACCGTGACCGCGAAGAACACGGCCGACGTGACCGCGAGCTACGGCGACACGGGTGCCGGCTGGGCCAGCGAGGAGCGGTTCAGCTGGCGTCCGTGGCAGGAGTACTCCTGGAACGACGACCAGCGCATGGTCCGCACCGGCACCACCCGCAAGGAGTTCGTCAGTGCCGGGGACAACTGGTGGCAGCACCGGGTCCAGCACAAGCTCATGTACCTGCAGTGGGGGCAGTTGACCGGCGGCCTGACCGAGGAGCCCCGGCGCTACGACGCCGACGACCGGGAGACCGAGACCTGGCACGCCCCGGTGATCCGGCCGGCCGTACCGGCCAGCGGGGCACCGGTGCCCACGCGTACCGGTGACAGCCTCGACCTGCGGGTGCCGGAGTTCGTCGACGCGGACGGCCACTACAGCGTCGCCGGAAACAGTGAGGAGTCGGACACCGTCGAGGCCCGGGTCAGCCGGGACGGGAAGCAGATCGCCGACCTGTCCGGCGGGTGGGCCCCGGTGCCCACCACGGCGCAGCGGGCCCGCTACCGGCTGGACCTGACCACGAAGCGGTCCTCGGCCGAGTGGCGCTACGGCACCCGGACCGACACGGCCTGGGAGTTCACCTCGGCCCGGCCGGCGGGCGACGCCGCGCCGTTGTCGCTGCTGCAGGTGGAGTACCGGGTGCCGGCCGACCTGCTCGGCACGGTACGCGGCAACCGCCCCCACCAGCTGGGGGTGACGCTGCGGCAGCCGGCCGGAGTGGCCGCGCCGACCGGCACCAGCGTCCGGGTGCAGGTCTCCTTCGACGGGGGCGTCACCTGGCGGAACGCCCCGACCAGAGGGTCGGGCACCCGGTACACCGCGACCGTGCCCGCTGGGCGGGGAACGGTGTCGTTGCGGGTGCACGCCGCCGACCGGGCCGGGAACACCGTCGACCAGACGGTGCTCCAGGCGTACGGGCTGCGCTGATCCGGGAGGGCCGGGCGGTCACGCCGTCCCGCCCACCCGTCGAGGGGTCCACCGTCTTCCGACGGTGGGCCCCTTCGGCGTCAGAGCCAGCCGCGTCGGGCGACCTGGAACGCCAGCCCGGGCCGGGTGTCCACTCCGGCGGCGGCCATCAGGTCGGCGATCCGCCGCTGCACGGTCCGCCGGCTCACCCCGAGCTGGGAGGCGATGGACTTGTCCGGTACGCCGGCCACGAACAGCGACAACAGCCGTGCCTCGTCGGCATCCGGCTGGTAACCGTCGCTCGGGTGGTCCTCGGGGTCCGGCCGCCGGTTCTCAGCCGCCGCAACGTTGAGGGGGTCGTCGAGCCGCAGTCGGGTGGCCACCCGCCAGTGGCTCTCGAAGAGGGCGAGCAGGGCGTCGAGCAGTTGACTGCGACCGATCACGGCGGCGCTCGGCTCCCCACCGTCGCGGTCGGGCACCAACGGGCAGACGGCGGTGCTGGCGTCCACGATGGCCAGTCGGACCGGCAGCCGGTCCAGCACGCGGGCCTGCTCACCGGCGGCGACGCCCTTGGCCAGGTCGGCCAGCGCGCCCGGTTCCAGCAGCAGGTCACGCTCGTAGATGGCCCGGTAGGTCACCCCGCGGGCCAGCGCGTCGAACTCCTCGACGTTCTCCGGGCCGGCCATCGCCAGGGGGTTGGCCCGGCAGAACCAGAGCACCTCGCTACGCGCCGAATTCTGCAGATCGCGCAAACGGTCCCGCAGGACCCGGGCGCCGGTGATCACCTCGACGAGGTGGTCGACGTGGTGCCGGCGTAGCCCGGACCGGTACTCCTCGGCCAGTTGGGTGACCCGGCGGCGGGCCGCCTCCAGGTCCTCCTGACGACGCAGCAGCGCCCCGCCCAGGGCGACGTCCGGGGCGGTCGGGCGCAGTGGCGCGTCGGGGTCGGTGTCGGTGGGCTGCACCAGACCCTTGGCGCGCAGGGCCTCGACCTGGGCGACGACCTGCTCGCGGGGGCGTTGCAGACGAGCGACCAGGTCGTCGACGCGCGCCACCGTGAGCTGGAGCAGGCAGCGGTAGAGCTCCTCTTCAGCCGAGGTCAGGCCGATCACGTCCAACACGGGGCAGAACTGTACGTCGGCCGGGTGCCGGCCCCTCCCGGGCCCGTCGGCTGGTCAACTGTCGTGCCTCGCGTCTACTGTCGGTGGCTGTGCTGGAAGAGCTGCGCATCACCGGACTGGGCGTCATCGACGACACCACGCTGCCGTTGACCGGCGGGATGAACGTCATCACCGGCGAGACCGGTGCGGGCAAGACGATGGTCGTCACCGGCCTCGGCCTGCTCTTCGGCGGCCGGGCCGACGCCGGGCGGGTTCGCGCCCAACCCGGCCGGGCGGTGGTCGAGGGGCGGTTGCGCCTGACCGGGCGGGTCGCCGACGCCGTGCACGCGCGGATCACCGAGGCCGGTGGGGAGCCCGACGAGGACGGCTCGGTGCTGCTGAGCCGCACGGTGACGGTGGAGGGGCGCTCACGCGCCCATGTCGGCGGCCGCAGCATGCCGGTGTCGATGCTCGGTGAGGTCGGCGAGCAGGCGGTGGCCGTGCACGGGCAGTCCGACCAGCTGCGGCTGCTGCGCCCGGCCGAGCAGCGGGCCGCACTGGACCGCTTCGCCGGTCCGGCGCACGAGAAGCTGCTCGACGCGCTGCGCGAGGCGTACACGGGGTGGCGGCGGGTGGTCGACGACCTGGCCGATCGGCGGCGCAACGCCCGCGAGCGCAGCCAGGAGGCCGATCTGCTGCGGCTGGGCCTGGACGAGATCACCCGGGTCGATCCGCAGCCCGGTGAGGACGACGAGCTGAAGACCGAGGCGCAGCGGCTGGAGCACGCCGAGGGGTTGCGCACGGCAGCGCAGATCGCCCAGCAGTGTGTGGCCGGTGGCGCCGAGGCCGCCGAGGAGACGCCCGACGCGGCGGTGTTGCTCGGGACCGCCCGACGGACCCTGGAGGCGCAGGCCGGCACCGACCCGGCGCTGGGTGAGTTGGCGTCGCGCCTGGAGGAGGCGGCCACGCTGGTCACCGACGTGTCGGCGGAGCTGTCGGCGTACCTGGCGACGCTCGACGCGGACCCGGCCCGGTTGCAGCACGTCTACGAGCGGCGGGCGGCGCTGCGCGCCCTGACCCGCAAGTACGCCGACGACGTCGACGGGGTGATCGCCTGGGCTGATCGGGCGCGGACCCGACTGTCCGATCTGGACAGCTCCGACGATCTGCTCGACGAGTTGGAGCGGGAGGGTCAGCGGCTCGCCGTCGAGGTGGCCGACCTGGCCGGGCGGGTGTCGGCCTCCCGGCAGGAGGCGGCGGTCCGGTTCGCCGACCAGGTAACGGTGGAGCTGGCCGGGCTGGCCATGCCACACGCGCGCATCGAGGTGGCGGTGCTGCCTCGCCCGGCCGGGCGCGCCGAGCCGACGCTGTCGGTCAACGGTGTCGAGGTGGGTGTCACCCCCGATGGCGGTGACGAGGTGGAGCTGCGGTTGCTGGCCCACCCGGGCGCGCCGTCGTTGCCGTTGCAGCGCGGCGCCTCCGGCGGTGAGTTGTCCCGGGTGATGCTCGCCATCGAGGTGGTCTTCGCGGGCTCGGGTGGCCCGCCCACGCTGGTCTTCGACGAGGTCGATGCGGGTGTCGGCGGTCAGGCGGCGGTGGAGATCGGCCGGCGGCTGGCTCGGCTGGCCCGCAGCCACCAGGTGCTGGTCGTCACGCACCTGCCGCAGGTGGCCGCGTTCGCCGACCGGCACCTCGTGGTGGCGAAGGACACCGGGGGCGCGGTGACGACCAGCGGGGTGCGGGTCGTGGAGGACACCGAGCGGGCCCGGGAGCTGGCCCGGATGCTGGCAGGTTTGCCCGACTCCGATCTGGGTATCGCCCACGCCGAGGAGCTTCTGGCCGTGGCCGCCAAGGAAAGGCGGTTGTGACGCCGCGTATTGTGAGCGCAAGCACACCGGCTTGTGCCGACGTGTGCTTCCCTGGGTAGGCGGCCCTGCTCAGGCATGTCGCGACAGAAAAGCCTGCCTCACATGCCAGGATGGTCACGATGCGTCTACCCACGTTGCGCCGAAACAGAAGCTCCGAACCGGGCAGAGTCCTCGGCACCGCGCGCCTTGATCGCCGGACGAAACGCCTGGTCGGTCGGCTGCGCCCTGGTGACATCGCGATCATCGACCACGTCGACCTGGACCGGGTGGCGGCGGATTCGTTGGTAGCTGTCGGTGTCGCGGCGGTGCTCAACGCCAAGCCGTCGGTTTCCGGCCGCTACCCGAACCTCGGCCCAGAGGTCCTGGTCGCCGCCGGCATCCCGCTCCTCGACGACCTCGGCGAGGGCGTCTTCGAACGGATCCGCGAAGGCGACCAGGTGCGCATCGAGGGCAACACGGTCTTCGCCGGTGAGGAGCCGGTGGCTCACGGCAGCCTGCAGGACGCCGAGACGGTCGCCAAGGCCATGGCCGACGCCCGGGAGGGTCTGTCGGTCCAGTTGGAGGCGTTCGCCGCCAACACCATGGACTACCTGCGCCAGGAGCGCGACCTGCTCCTCGACGGCGTGGGCGTGCCGGACATCGACACCCAGATCCAGGGTCGGCACTGCCTGATCGTGGTGCGCGGCTACGACTACAAGGCCGACCTGGACGTGCTGCGCCCGTACATCCGGGAGTTCAAGCCGGTGCTGATCGGCGTCGACGGCGGCGCGGACGCCCTGGTCGAGGCGGGCTACACCCCCGACATGATCATCGGGGACATGGATTCCGTCACCGACGACGTGCTGCGGTGCGGCGCCGAGGTGATCGTGCACGCGTACCCGGACGGGCGCGCCCCCGGCCTGCCGCGGGTCAACGGCCTCGGCGTCCCGGCGGTGACCTTCCCGGCCGCGGCGACCAGCGAGGATCTGGCCATGCTGCTCGCCGACGAGAAGGGCGCGTCGCTGCTGGTCGCGGTGGGCACCCACGCCACCCTTGTCGAGTTTCTCGACAAGGGGCGCGGCGGGATGGCCTCGACCTTCCTGACCCGGCTCAAGGTCGGTGGCAAGCTGGTCGACGCCAAGGGTGTGAGCCGGCTCTACCGGCAGAGCATCTCCGGCTCGTCGCTGCTCCTGCTGGTGCTGTCGGCGATCGCGGCGATGGCATCCGCGGTGGCCGTTTCGACCGTAGGAAAGGCGTACCTGGGCGTCGTCGCCGAATGGTGGGACAATTTCGTGTTCCAGCTGTACCGGCTTTTCTAGTTCCCGACCGATCAAGAGGCTGCAAGCGTGATCAACTTCCGCTACCACGTGGTGTCCCTCACCGCGGTCTTCCTGGCTCTGGCGATCGGCCTGGTGGTCGGCACAGCCGCCCTCAACGGCCCGGTCGCCGACTCCCTCGAGGGGCAGGTCACCGGTCTGCGCAAGGACAACCAGAACTGGCGCCAGACGGTCAGCAACATGGAGAAGCAACTCGGCATGGAGGAGAAGTTCGCCGAGGAGATGTCGCAGGTCGTCCTGCCCGGCACCCTCACCGGACGCCGGGTGGTGGTGCTCAGCCTGCCCAACGGGCGCGACCACACCGAGGGTGTGCTCAAGAAGCTGCAGCTCGGCGGGGCCACCATCACCGGTCGGGTCGACCTCCAGGACAAGTTCATCAACCCGGACAACAACTCCAACCTGCTGGAGTTGGCCGTCACCGCCGCCCGCCCGACCGCGCAGACCACCGGCCTGCCGGGCAACGGGCATGGTGTGGAGACCTCCAGCGCGCTGCTGGCCAGCGTCCTGCTGGACCGGACCCAGGGCACCGCGCCGGTCAGCGACGCCGACCGGCGGGCGGTGCTCGCCGCGTACAACAACGCCGGCTACCTGACCACCGACAGCAACAAGGTCACCGGGTCGGCGGAGGCGGTCGTCGTGGTCAGCGGCCAGCCGTACGTCGACAAGGACTCCGAGAAGCGGGACGAGTCGGTCGTCAAGATCGCCGAGCAGTTCGACCGCACCGGGTCGATCGTGGTCGCCGGCAACGGCTCCGTCGGCGGCAATCTGGTGTCGGTGGTCCGCGGTGACCCGGTGCTCGCCCAGACCATCTCGACTGTCGACAACGCCAACACCGGGCAGGGTCAGCTGGTCACCAGCCTCGCCCTGGTGCAGCAACTCACCGAGAAGAAGGCCGGACAGTACGGCGTCGGCGACAACGCCGCGTCCCTGCTGCCTAGACTGCCCCAGTGAGCGAACGACGTACCCCCGTGTCCGTAATCGACGAGGCGGCGCGAGCGCACCGGAGGGTGGCGTGAGGGCGCTGGGACGGCTGTTGATCGCCGGCGCTGGCGCCGCGGCGGCCCGGTACGCGCTGCGTGAGGTGCGAACCTCACCGGCCGGGCCGACGTTGGACCGCACCAACTTCCGTGGTCGCACGGTGAGCCTGGCCGCCGGGCCGGCGCTCGCCGCGGGTGCTGCCGCCGCAGGCGCGTTCGGTGCCACCAGCGGCGCCTCCGGTGGGGCGGCCCTGGTCGCCGGCCTCGGTGCCGGTGGCGTCGGGCTCTACGACGACGTGGTCGGCGCGCGGCCGGAGCAGAAGGCGGCCAAGGGTTTCGCCGGTCACCTCGCCGCGTTGCGCGAGGGGCGGGTCACCGCGGGCCTGGTGAAGGTCGTCGGGGTGGGCGCCGCCGGGCTGGGCGCGGCCGCGCTGCTGGCCGTCGACCCCCGGGTCGCCGCGCACCCGCGCCGGCAGCGCCACGGCGCGTTCGGGCGGGGCGTCGACGTGCTGCTCGGCGCCGGAGTGATCGCCGGCACCGCCAACCTGCTCAACCTGCTCGACCTGCGACCGGGCCGGGCGATCAAGTCCGGGCTGCTGCTCGCCGCGCCCCTGACCGGTGGTCCGCACGGCGGGATCGCCGCGGGTGCGGCCGGAGCCGCCGCCGGCCTGCTCCGCGACGACCTGGGCGAGGACGTGATGCTCGGCGACAGCGGGGCGAACGCGCTCGGGGCGCTGCTCGGCGTCGCGCTCGCCGCCCGCACCGGCCCGCTCGGCCGGGCCGGGCTGCTCGCCGTGCTCGCCGGCCTGACCGCCGCGAGCGAGAAGGTCAGCTTCACGTCGGTGATCCAGCGGACGCCGGGGCTGCGCGAGCTCGACGCACTGGGCCGGCGCGCCGACTGACGTGACCCGACCGGCCCCCCTCGCCGGCGCCGGCCGGCTGGCCGGGGCAGCCGCGCTCATCGCCGTCCTCACCGTGGCCAGCCGCCTCGCCGGCTTCGGTCGCACCGCCGTGTTCACCTGGGTGGTCCAGCAGAGCGACCTCGGCGGCATGTACGTCATCGCCAACACAGTGCCCAACATCGTCTTCGAGATCGTCGCGGGCGGGGCGCTGGCCAGCCTGGTTGTGCCCCTGCTGGCCGGGGCCGTGGCGGCGGACGACCGGCGGGCGGTGGCGGCCACCACAGGCGCCCTGCTGACCTGGACGGTGAGCCTGCTGGTTCCCCTCGCCGTGCTCGTCATGCTGTTCGCCGACCCGATCATCTCGCTGATCAGCGAGGGACGCTCGGAGGCGGAGCTCGCCGCCGGGGCCCGGATGCTGCGCGTGTTCGCCCCGCAGCTGCCGCTCTACGGGATCGGCATCGTGCTCACCGGCGTGCTCCAGGCGCACCGGCGCTTCGCCTGGCCCGTCATCGCGCCGCTGCTGTCCAGCCTCACCGTGGTCGTCGTCTACGTGGCGTTCGGCGCGGCGCAGGGACGGGGTGTGTCCGTGGCCCAGGTCGGCCGCAGCGGCGAGTTGGTCCTCTCAGGCGGCACCACCCTGGGTGTGGTCGTGCTGTCTCTGTCGCTGGTGATCCCGTTGCGCCGACTGCGGCTGAGGCCCCGGTTCGGGTACGCCTTCACCGCTGACGTGCGGGCGCGTGTCGGCGGGCTCGCCACGGCCGGCGCGGTGACGGTGGCGGCACAGCAGGTCGCGCTCCTGGTGATCCTGAACCGTGTCTCCGGCGGCCCCACCGGCTCCCCGCAGGTGTTCAACCTGGCCCAGGCCATCTTCCTGCTGCCGTGGGCGGTCCTGGCCGTACCGCTGGCGGTGGCGTCCTATCCCACGCTCGCCGCTGCCAGCGCCGCCGGCGACGAGGATGGTTACCGGCGGACCCTCTCCGGCACGGTGCGGGGCGTGCTGCTCTTCAGCTGCCTGGGCGTCGCGGCGCTGATCGGCACCGCGCAGCCGATCGCTGCCCTCTTCTACCCGGACAATCCGGCGTCGACCGCTGCGGCGATCACCGGGTTCGCACCGGGTCTGCTCGGCTACGGGCTGTTCTCGATTCTGTCCCGCGCGCTGTACGCGCGGGGCGACACCCGGCCGGCGACCGTGGCGATCACCCTTGGCTGGCTGGTCGTTCCGGCCGTGGCGTTGCCGTTGACGGTGCTGCTTCCCACCGCCGATCGGGTGCTCGCGGTGGCGTCCGCCAACTCGGTGGGGATGCTGGTGCTCGGGGCGCTGCTGCTCGCGGCGGTGCTGCGCAGCGCCGGCCGTCCCGCCCTCGCCGGCGCGGCACGGGCCGGGGCGGCCGGTGGCCTCGCCGGTGTGCTCGCGGCGCTCGCCGGGCTGGGCCTGACCCGATGGCTCGACACGCCCGGGGGCGGCACCCCGACGATGGCGGCGGCGTTCGGTCAGGGCATGCTGTCCGGGGTTCTGGTCGGGGTGGTGTTCTTCGCCGTGGTCTGGTTCGTCGACCGGCAGGACGTGCAGCCAATGCTCAGCCGGGTGTTGCGCCGTCTGCCTCGGTGGGGGCCACGGGGCCGGGGCGGCGGGCCGACGTCGGGCGCTGTCTCCCCGGAACGGGGCGACGGGAAGGAGACGGCCGCGCGATGAGTGAGCAAGCTCTGCCTGCCGGCTTTTCGGGCAGCGTCGCGTTGGTGCTCGCGTCCAGCACCGGTGGCGTCGGCCAGCACGTCCGTTCGGTGGCGCGTGGCCTCGTCGCCGGCGGTGCCACCGTCGTGGTCTGCGGGCCGGCCGCGACCCAGGAACAGTTCGACTTCACCGGTGTCGGTGCGCGGTTCGCGCCGGTGGAGATCCCGGCCAGCCCGACGCCGGCCGACGCGCGGGCCGTGCTGGCCCTGCGTCGGGCGCTCGCCGGCTCCCGGGTCGACGTGGTGCACGCGCACGGCCTGCGGGCCGGGTTGGTCGCGGTGCTGGCCCGTCCCGCCGCGCCGCTGATCGTCACCTGGCACAACGCGGTACTCGCCGGTGGACTGCGGGGTGGCATGTCCCGACTGGCGGAGCGCGTGGTGGTCCGTGGTGCCCGGGTGGCCCTGGGCGCCTCCACGGACCTGGTGCGACGCGTCACCGCGCTGGGCGCCACCGACGCCCGACTCGCCCCGGTCGCCGCACCCACGCTGCCCGCGCCCCGTCGACGCCCGGCCGCCGTACGCGCCGAGTTCGGGGTTCGCCCGGACCAGCCGCTGATCCTGTCGGTGGGTCGGTTGCACCCGCAGAAGCGCTACGACGTGCTGATCGACGCCGCCGCCCGCTGGCGTACGCGTACCCCACCGCCGGTCGTGGTGATCGCGGGAAGCGGGCCCGCGTACCTGCCGTTGGCGGCCCGGACGTCCGCGGCCCGCGCCCCGGTCACCCTGCTGGGGCACCGCACCGACGTGGCGGACCTGCTCGCCGGCGCCGACCTGGCGGTGGTGACCAGCGACTGGGAGGCCCGGCAACTCTTCGCCCAGGAGGCGCTGCGCGCCGGCGTACCGCTGGTCGCCACCGCTGTCGGCGGCTTGCCGGAGCTGGTCGGCGACGCCGCCACCCTGATCCCCGCCGGGGACGTCGACGCGGTCGACGCGGCGGTACGCGCGCTGCTGGACGACCCGGCGGCCCGGGCCGAGCTGGGCCGGCGGGGCGCCGAACAGGCGGCGACGTGGCCGACCGAGACGGACACCGTCGCCACGCTGGCCGCCCTCTACGCCGAGCTGGCCGCCGACCACACCGGCCCGGCAGCCACCCCGGGCTCCGACGCCCCCAGAACGGGACACCGGTGATGTTGCGCCGAATCGCCCCCGCCCTGCTGACCGTGCTCGTGGTGGCGCTGGGTGTCACCGCCCTCGCCGCGCGCCCGACGCAGGACAGCCCGCGACGCACCGCCGACTTCGTGGTGCTCGCCGGGGTCGCGGGGCTGCGCTGGGAGGACGTGGATCCGCAGAGCACCCCGACGCTGTGGCGGATGGCCCAGGAGGGGTCGATCGGCTCGCTTTCGGTGCGTTCGGCACACCAACCCACCTGCCCGGTGGACGGCTGGCTGACGCTCGGCGCGGGCAGCTTCGCCGGGTGGAACGGCAGCCGGTTGCCCGGCGGTTGCCCGGCGGCCGGGGTGGCTGTCGAACAACCCGACGGCATCGGCGCGAACCTGCCGGACCAGGAGAGCGTGGTCCAGTACAACCAGCAGCGCCTGCCGTGGAACGCGACGCCCGGATCACTGTCGGAGTCGGTGCGCTGCTCCGTCGCCGTAGGCCCCGGTGCGGCAGTGGCCGCCGCGCGACCGTTCGGCCGCGTCGACCGGTACGCCTCGGCGTTGCCCACTGATCCGCGGACTCTGCTGGGCTCCTGCGTGCTGAGCATCGTCGACCTCGGCACTGTGGAGGGGACCGACCCGGCGACCCGCGCCGAGGAGGCCCGGGAGGCGGACGCCCAACTGGCCCGGGTGCTGGCCGCCCGCCCACCGCGGTCGTTGGTGCTGGTAGCGGGGATCTCCGACACCGCACAACCGTCGCGGCTGCACGTGGCGGTCGCCGACGGTCCGGGCTGGGAGCGGGGGTGGCTCACCTCGGCGAGCACCGGCCGGGACGGCTACCTGCAACTCGTCGACCTCGCGCCGACCGCGCTCGCCGCGCTGGGCCGGCCGATGCCGGAGCGGCTCTTCCTCGGTCGTCCGGCGGTCAGCACCGGCGGCCGTCCGGCCGACCTGGCCGACGCGATCAACGCCCCGGCGGACGCCGATCGGGAGGCGGCCGCCCAGCGCGACGTCTCCGCCGTGTTCTTCACGCTGCTGGCCGGTGTGCAGGTGCTGCTGGCCATCGGCATCCTGCCGCTACTGCGCCGGGCCCGCCCGCACGCCGGGCCGAGTGGCCCGACGCCCGTCTCGGGGCGGGTCGTGGCGGTGGTGGAGCTGCTGCTCGTCGCCGCCGCGTTGACGGTGCCGGCGGCGTTGCTGGCCGACGCGGTGCCGTGGTGGCAGGGCGAGCACCCCGGGTGGATCTTCGCGGGGGTCACCGCGTTCCTGGTGGCCGCGGGCACCGCCGCGGTGCGGTTCACCCCCGGGTACGCGGGCACCCTCGGCCCGGTCGGCGCGGTGGCCGGCCTCACCACCCTCGTCGTCGGCTTGGACGTCCTCACCGGCGCCCGCCTTCAGCTCAACGGCGTGGTCGGCTACTCCGCACTGCAGGGTGGCCGATACTCCGGGCTGAGCACTGTGGGGCTGGGAGTGTTCCTCGCCGGCGCGTTGCTCGCCGGCGGCTGGCTGGCCCAACGGGTGCACCGCGGCTGGAGGCCGGCGGTGATGGTGGCCGTGGGTGGCCTCGCCGTGGTGGTGGTCGGCAGCCCCTTCCTGGGTGCCGACCCGGTCGGCGCGATCGCGCTCACCGCCGGGGTGAGCGTCGCCGCCGTGATCAGCGCCGGCGGATGGTTGACGATCAGCCGGTTGGCCTGGGCCACCATGGCCGCTCTGGCGGTCGGCATCGGCTTCGCCGTGGTGGACCTGCGTCGCCCGTCGGCGGAGCGGGGCAGCCTGGGCCGGTTCCTGTCCGCGCTCGGCGACGGCACCGGCGGGTTCGCCGTGCACCGCTCCAGCACGGAGAACTTCGAGACGTTGGTCAACAGTCCGCTGACCGTGCTGGCGCTGACCGGCGGGTTGCTGGTGTGGTTCGCCCTGTTGCAGCCGTGGGGTGGGCTGATGCGGCTGTTCGGCATCTACCCGGCGGTCCGGGCCGCGTTGGCCGGCACCGTCGTCGCCGCGGTGCTCGGTGGCGTGCTCGACGGCGCGGCGCTGGACGTGATGGGCGCCGCCGCCGCGATGGTGGTGCCGATGGCCGCGTTGGCGTCGCTGCGGGTGCTCGGGCACGCCGCCGACCGGACCCGCCCGATCCCGGCCCGATCCTTCGCCGACGGCGCCGACGACGACTCGGGCTCCGGCGGGGTCGGCCCGACCGGTGGCGGCGACGGTCCGACCGGTGGCGGCGGGCCGCTCGGCGCGGTCCACCCCCGTCCGATCAGCGGCCCACCGGCGAGCGCACCACCGCCGGTGACCCCGACCCCGGACGCCCTCACAGCGGACACCCCGGCCCCGGACGCCCCGACCGAGCCCAGCGCCGACGTCGACGCCCCGGCGGAGCCCAGCGACGCCCCGGGGGAGCCGACCGGTGGTGGGGCCGCCGTGCCGCCCCGGCAGGTCACCCGGTCATCGACCGAGGTTGCCGCTTCCTGAGCGCCGGACCGCCTCCGGATGGACCCGCAGGTGTCGCAGCCGGGGTGCGGCCTGCGGGTACCCGCCCGGGAGGTGTTACCGTCGAATCCCGTGGATCGCGTGATCACTTTGCTGATCAAGCACGGCGGTCTGCATGACCGCGACAGACGACACGGGAGCAGGCCTTGGCCCCATCAGCACGGACGACCAGGCACATTTTCGTCACCGGGGGCGTCGCCTCCTCGCTGGGTAAGGGCCTCACCGCCTCCAGCCTCGGCAACCTGCTGACCGCGCGCGGGTTGCGGGTGGTGATGCAGAAGCTCGACCCCTACCTGAACGTCGACCCGGGGACGATGAACCCGTTCCAGCACGGTGAGGTCTTCGTCACCGAGGACGGTGCCGAGACCGACCTCGACGTCGGGCACTACGAGCGCTTCCTCGACCGGGCGCTGTCCGGCAAGGCGAACGTCACCACCGGCCAGATCTACTCGGACGTGATCGCCAAGGAGCGGCGTGGGGAATACCTGGGCGACACCGTCCAGGTCATCCCGCACATCACCAACGAGATCAAGTCCCGGATCCTGGCGATGGCCGACCCGGACGAGGACGGCCACCTCCCCGACGTGGTGATCACCGAGGTCGGCGGCACCGTCGGCGACATCGAGTCGCTGCCGTTTCTGGAGGCGATCCGCCAGGTCCGCCACGACCTGGGCCGGGACAACTGCTTCTACCTGCACGTCTCCCTCGTGCCGTACCTGGCGCCGTCGGGTGAGCTGAAGACCAAGCCGACCCAGCACTCGGTGGCGCAGCTGCGCAACATCGGCATCCAGCCGGACGCGATCGTGCTGCGCTGCGACCGGGAGATCCCGGTGAAGCTCAAGGAGAAGCTGTCGCTCTACTGCGACGTGGACACCGAGGCGGTCGTCGCCGCCCCGGACGCCCCGAGCATCTACGACATCCCGAAGGTGCTGCACCGGGAAGGCCTCGACGCGTACGTCGTGCGCCGGCTCGGCCTCTCCTTCCGGGACGTGGACTGGACCAGCTGGGACGACCTGCTGGAGCGGGTGCACCGGCCCCGGCACACGGTCACCGTCGCGGTGGTCGGCAAGTACGTCGACCTGCCCGACGCGTACCTGTCGGTCAGCGAGGCGATCCGGGCGGCCGGGTTCGGCCACCGGGCCCGGGTGCAGCTGCGGTGGGTGCCCAGCGACGAGTGCGTCACCCCGGCCGGTGCCGCGGCGGCGTTGGCCGGCGTGGACGGCATCCTCATTCCCGGCGGCTTCGGCGTGCGCGGCATCGAGGGCAAGATCGGCACCGCCCGGTACGCCCGCGAGAACGGCATCCCGCTGCTCGGCCTCTGCCTCGGTCTGCAGTGCATGACGATCGAGGTGGCCCGGCACCTGGCCAGCCTGGACGGCGCCAACTCGTTGGAGTTCGACGAGCAGGCCGCGCACCCGGTCATCGCCACCATGGCCGACCAGGAAGACATCGTCGCCGGCAAGGGCGACCTGGGCGGCACGATGCGGCTCGGGGCGTACCCGGCGACGCTGACCGAGGGCTCGATCGTCGCCGAGGCGTACGGCAGCACCGAGATCAGCGAGCGGCACCGGCACCGTTACGAGGTGAACAACGCCTACCGGGACGCGCTGACCAAGGCGGGTCTGCACATCTCCGGCACCTCGCCGGACGGCCGGCTGGTCGAGTTCGTCGAGCTGGACCGCAGCCTGCACCCGTTCTTCGTGGCCACGCAGGCGCACCCGGAGCTGAAGAGCCGCCCCACCCGACCGCACCCGCTGTTCGCGTCGTTCGTCAAGGCCGCTGTGGCGTACTCGCAGGCCGACCAGCTGCCGGTCGACCTGGATGCGGCGTCTGAGGCCCCGACGACGCGCAAGGCCGCCCGCAACGGCGCCGCGACCAAGGCCGCGTCCTCCTCGTGAGCAACCTGGAGCACCGCTACGAGGTGCGTTCCCGCGAGGAGCGGTACCGGGGGCGGATCTTCGACGTGGTCACCGAGGAGGTGACCATGCCGGGCGGCGGCACCGGGGTGCGTGACCTGGTCCGGCACGTCGGGGCGGTGGCCGTGGTGGCGCTCGACGACGCCGGCCAGGTGGTGCTGATCCGGCAGTACCGGCACCCGGTCGGGCGGCACCTGTGGGAGCTGCCCGCCGGGCTGATGGACGTCTCCGGCGAGGAGTTGCCGGCTGCCGCGCTGCGGGAGCTGGCCGAGGAGGCCGACCTCACCGCCGGGCGGGTCGATGTGCTTGTCGACCTGCACAGCTCGCCTGGGTTCACCAACGAGCTGGTGCGGGTCTTCCTCGCCCGGGATCTCGCCGAGGTGCCGGCCGACGAGCGTCACGAGCGCCGCGACGAGGAGGCCGACCTCCAGGTCGTCCGGATCGACCTGGACGAGGCGGTCGCCATGGTCCTGGCCGGTGAGATCACCAACGCGTCCGCGGTGGCCGGGCTGCTCGCCGCCGCCCGCGCCCGGGACACCGGTTGGTCGACGCTGCGCCGGTCGGACGCGCCGCTGCCACGCTGAGCGTCGTCGCCGGTCACCCCCACGAGGGGGTACGCGTGACAAGGGCCCCGCGGTCAGCCGCGGGGCCCTTGCCGGCTGTCCTCAGCGGCATCCGGCAGATCAGGCGATAATGGTCGAACACTGTCCCGACGGCGGGGGCGATGGCGCACCGGTGAGTCCGTGCAGCGCCCTGACACTCCGTCAGGCCATCCGGGCACCGGATGCCACTGTGCTGGCTCGCGGCGGCACCGGGCGCGCCTAGACTGCCGCCGGCGGGACCGGTGGACCGCGGTGGCAATGGGGCCGTCGCGGCACCGAGCAGTCGGGGGAGAGCAGCCCCGAAGAGAGGTGTCTGCATCGTGAAGGTCGGAATCCCACGCGAGGTCAAGAACCACGAGTACCGCGTGGCGATCACGCCAGCGGGCGTCAACGAGTTCACCCGCAGCGGTCACCAGGTCTTCGTCGAGTCCGGCGCCGGCGTCGGCTCCAGCATCACCGACGAGGAGTTCGCCGCCGCGGGCGCGAAGATCCTCGGCACCGCCGACGAGGTGTGGGAGACCGCCGAGCTGGTGCTCAAGGTCAAGGAGCCGATCGCCGAGGAGTACCACCGGATGCGCGAGGGGCAGGTGCTCTTCACCTACCTGCACCTGGCCGCCTCCAAGGAGTGCACCGACGCGCTGGTCGACCGCAAGGTCACCGGCATCGCGTACGAGACGGTCGAGCTGCCCGACCGGTCGCTGCCGCTGCTCGCCCCGATGTCCGAGGTGGCCGGCCGGCTCGCCCCGCAGATGGGCGCCTTCTACATGATGCGCACCGGCGGGGGTCGCGGTGTGCTGCCCGGCGGTGTCTCCGGGGTGTACGCGGCCAAGACCGTGGTCATCGGCGCCGGCGTCTCCGGCATGAACGCCGCCGCGATCGCGCTGGGCCTGCAGTCCGAGGTGCTGCTGCTGGACAAGAACGTCGCCCGGCTGCGCTCGGCCGACGCCATCTACCGGGGCCACCTGCAGACCGTCGCGTCCAACGCCTACGAGGTCGAGCGGGCCGTGCTCGACGCCGACCTGGTCATCGGCGCGGTGCTGGTGCCCGGCACGAAGGCGCCGACGCTGATCTCCAACGAGCTGGTCTCCCGGATGAAGCCGGGCAGTGTGCTCGTCGACATCGCCATCGACCAGGGCGGCTGCTTCGAGGACTCGCGCCCCACCACGCACGCCGACCCGGTCTACAAGGTGCACGAGTCGATCTTCTACTGCGTGGCGAACATGCCCGGGGCGGTGCCGAACACCAGCACCTACGCGCTGACCAACGTCACCCTGCCGTACGCCCTGGAGTTGGCCAACCAGGGCTGGCGCGAGGCGCTGCGCAACGACCCGGCGCTGGCGCTGGGCCTGAACACCCACGACGGGCAGGTCACCTACGGCCCGGTCGCCGAGGCGCACGGCATGGACGTGCTCCCGCTGGCCGACGCACTGGCCTGAGCGGTGGCGGCCGAGCGGTAGCGAGCCGAGGGGCAGGGCACTGACCGACGGTGTAGCCGGCGCCGGCGTGGGCGAACAGCCCGCGCCGGCCCTGCGCCGTGCCGTGCGCGGCTACCTCGACCACCTGACCGTCGAACGTGGCCTGTCGGCGAACACGCTCACCTCGTACCGTCGGGATCTGGACCGCTACCTCGACACCCTGGTCGGCGCCGGCGTCACCGACCTCGCGTCGGTCGGCGCCGGCCTGGTCGAGGCGCACCTGGCGCGGCTGCGCGCGGGCGACGACGCCCACCCGCCGTTGGCGGTCTCCTCCGCCGCCCGGGCGGCCAGCGCGGTCCGCGGCCTGCACCGCTTCGCGCTGCGTGAGGGGCTGGCCGGCGTCGACCCCAGCCGCGACGTCCGCCCGCCCACCCCGCCGCGACGGCTGCCCCGGGCCCTGCCAGTCGACGACGTGGTCCGGCTGTTGGACATCGCCGGACCGATCACCGCCACCGGCGAGGACGCGCCCCTCGCGCTGCGCGACCGGGCGCTGCTGGAGTTCCTGTACGGCACCGGGGCGCGGATCTCCGAGGCGGTCGGTGCCGCCGTGGACGACCTCGACACCGACGAGGGCACCGTTCTGCTGCGTGGCAAGGGCGGCCGGGTCCGGCTGGTGCCGATCGGCGGGTACGCCGTCGACGCCGTCCGCGCGTACCTGGTCCGGGCCCGCCCTTCGCTGGCCGCCTCCGGCCGGGGAACACCGGCGGTGTTCCTCAACGCCCGCGGTGGCGCGCTGTCCCGCCAGGGCGCCTGGGGAATCCTGCGCCGCGCCGCCGAGCGGGCCGGGCTGCCCGTCGACGGGCCCGCCGCCGTCTCCCCGCACACCCTGCGCCACTCGTACGCCACGCATCTGCTCGACGGCGGCGCCGACGTCCGGGTGGTCCAGGAGCTGCTCGGGCACGCATCGGTGACCACCACCCAGGTCTACACGTTGGTCACCGTGGAGCGGCTGCGCGAGGTGTACGCCACCGCGCATCCGCGCGCCCGGGGCTGAACAGGTCGCGGTCGGCTCCGACA
Source organism: Micromonospora sp. M61 (assembly GCF_018070245.1). NCBI lineage: Bacteria > Bacillati > Actinomycetota > Actinomycetes > Micromonosporales > Micromonosporaceae > Micromonospora > Micromonospora sp. M61. Next base: position 26,878 of record NZ_JAGPYA010000068.1, read on the forward strand.
CGCCGGGCCGGTGCCGAACCCCCTGCTGGTCGGTGGCGTACAGTCGGCATCGGCGCGGACCTCCTGGGGCGACACGACCGGGGTGCGCAGCGGCGCCGCGAAGGACGTCGGACGGCTCCGACGCCGGGTGGGGTCGTCGGGAGGGGGCAACGAGCACATGGCTGGCAACGGTGACCGTGCCGAGACCTGGACGTCGGAGCTCCGCGAGCAGCAGGCCACGCTCGGCGCGGACCTCGGTCCTGCGGACCCGGCTGCCTACACGATGCGCAAGCCCATTCCGGAGCCGATGCCCACCGATCGGCACGGCCCCGCGCGCATCATCGCGATGGCCAACCAGAAGGGTGGCGTCGGTAAGACCACGACCACCATCAACCTGGGCGCGGCGCTCGCGGAATATGGCCGCAAGGTGCTGCTGGTCGACTTCGACCCGCAGGGCGCGCTCTCGGTGGGGTTGGGCGTCAACCCGCACAACCTCGACCTGTCCATCTACAACCTGCTCATGCAGGACGACATCATCGCCGAGGACGTCGTCATCAAGACCGACGTCGCGGGGCTGCACCTGCTGCCGGCCAACATCGACCTCTCCGCCGCCGAGATCCAGCTCGTCAACGAGGTGGCCCGGGAGATGGCCCTGGCGCGGGTGCTGCGCACGGTCCGCAAGGAATACGACTACATCCTGATCGACTGCCAGCCGTCGCTCGGCCTGCTGGCGATCAACGCGCTGACCGTCGCGCACGGTGTGCTCATCCCGCTGGAGTGCGAGTTCTTCAGCCTGCGCGGTGTGGCGCTGCTGCTGGACACCATCGACAAGGTGCGCGAGCGACTCAACTTCGACCTGGAGCTGGAAGGCATCCTCGCCACCATGTACGACAGCCGCACCACGCACTGCCGTCAGGTGTTGCAGCGGGTCGTGGAGGCGTTCGGCGACAAGGTCTACCAGACGGTCATCACCAAGACGGTGAAGTTCCCCGAGTCCACCGTGGCCGGTGCGCCGATCACGACGATGGACCCGGCGTCCTCCGGGGCACGTAACTACCGTCAGCTGGCCCGCGAGGTGATCGCCGCCCAGTCGGAGCGGTAGCCGGAACGCCCGGTGCCCGCCTCGTGGACTACGGTCGTGCGGTGACCGCGCCACCCCTTGACCCGCCCGAGGCCGCTGCCACGGCGGTGGTCGATGGTGTGCCGCCCGCCGACGTGGCTGCCGACCTGCCCGCCGAGCCGGCTTCCACCGGTTTCACGGTGCGGCTGGCCAACTTCACCGGCCCGTTCGATCTGCTGCTGCAACTGATCGGCAAGCACAAGCTCGACGTGACCGAGGTGGCCCTGCACACGGTCACCGACGAGTTCATCGCCTACATCCGGGCCATGGGCGACAACTGGGACCTGGACGAGGCCAGCGAGTTCCTGCTGATCGCCGCGACGCTGCTCGACCTGAAGGCGGCCCGGCTGCTGCCCTCCGCCGAGGTGGAGGACGAGGCCGACCTGGCCCTGCTGGAGGCCCGGGACCTGCTCTTCGCCCGGCTGTTGCAGTACAAGGCGTACAAGGAAGCGGCGGCTTACATCGCCGAGTTGGAGGCCGTCGGCGGCCGGCGGTACCCGCGGGCGGTCAGCCTGGAGGCCCGCTACGCCGACGCGCTGCCCGACCTGGTGCTCGGCATCGGCCCGCAGCGGCTGCTGAAGCTGGCCGTGAAGGCGATGACCCCGAAGCCGGTGCCGGAGGTCTCCATCGCCCACGTGCACATGGTCCGGGTCAGTGTCCGGGAACACGCGGCGATCCTCGCTACCCGGCTGCGCCGGGCCGGCACGGCCACGTTCTCGCTGCTCTGCGCGGACTGTGAGGCGACCCTGGAGGTGGTGGCGCGGTTCCTCGCGCTGCTGGAGCTCTACCGGGAGGGCCTGGTGTCCTTCGTGCAGGAGCAGGCCCTGGAGGAGCTGACCGTTCGCTGGACCGGCCCGGCCGACGGTGACACCGAGGTGCACGTCGACGAGTACGCGGGCAGCCCGGCCGACCCGGAGCCGGTGGCGCAGACCGGGAGACCGGAGGCACCGGAGTTGCCGGGGGAGCGCTCTGGGGTGGACGGGACGGAAACGACGGAGGATGAGCGCGATGAGTGACGAGGATCGCCGGGACTCCCTGGCCGACCAGGCGGCCGCCTGGGTCCCCCCGTGGGAACGCCCCCGTCCGCCCGCCGCGGAACCGGACACCGCAGACGCCGCGTCTGACATCACCGCGCCCTCGCCGCCCACGGACGATCTGGCGGGACACCCGCCCGTCCAGGAGCCGGAATCCGCCGCGCTCCCCGGTGAGCTGGACCGCGCCGAGGCGGACCGCGCCGAGGCGGACCGCGCCGAGCCGGACCGCGCCGAGCCGGAGCCGGGCGAGCCGGGCGTGGGGGAGTCGTCCGAGGCTGCTGGCGTACCCCGGCGGCAGGCTGCGGGGCGGCGGCGGGTGACGGCCGCGCCGGAGCCCGCGCCGGAGCTGTCCGACACCGAGTTGCGCGGCGCCCTGGAGGCGATCCTGCTGGTGGTCGACGAGCCGGTCAGTGAGCTGGTCCTGGCCCAGGTGCTGGAGCAGCGGGCCGAACGGGTCGGGCCGGTGCTGGACGAGATCGCCGCCGGCTACACCGCCGCCGGGCACGGGTTCGAGCTGCGCCGGGCGGCCGGCGGGTGGCGGCTGTACACCCGGCCGGAATACGCTACGTACGTTGAGCGGTTCGTGTTGGACGGGCAGTCCGTACGGCTGACCCAGGCGGCGTTGGAGACGCTCGCCGTGGTCGCCTACAAGCAGCCGGTGACCCGTTCGCGAATCTCAGCCATCCGGGGTGTGAACTGCGACGGGGTCATCCGTACGCTGGTCACCCGCGGCCTCGTCGAGGAGTGCGGCACCGAAACGGACAGCGGGGCGTTCCTGTACAAGACCACCACGCTGTTCCTGGAGAAGCTCGGGCTGAACACCGTTGACGAGCTGCCGCCCCTCGCACCCTTCCTGCCCGACGACGTAGAAGAGCTTGCTGATGCGACCCGATAACCGTTCCCCCAAACCCGACGCCCCTGTCTTCGAGGGGGCTGAGCGCCTGCAGAAGGTGCTCGCCGCCGCCGGCGTGGGTTCCCGGCGTGCCTGCGAGGACCTGATCTTCCGCCGCCGGGTCACCGTGGACGGGCGGGTCGCCAAGCTCGGCGACAAGGTCGACCCGGCCACCGCCGTGATCCACGTGGACGGCGAGCGCCTCCAGGTCGACGTCCGCCTGGTCTACGTGGCGATGAACAAGCCGCGCGGGGTGGTCACCACCATGGCGGACGAAAAGGGACGCAACGAGCTGTCCGACTTCATCGGTGCCCGGCTGGAGCAGCGGGTCTACCACGTCGGGCGGCTCGACGCGGACAGCGAGGGCCTGCTGCTGCTCACCAACGACGGCACCCTCGCGCACAAGCTCATGCACCCCTCGTACCAGGTGCTGAAGACCTACCTCGCCGAGGTGGTCGGGCCGATCCCGCGCAACCTGAGCAAGCGGCTGTTGGCCGGGGTCGAGCTGGAGGACGGGCCGGTCAAAATCGACTCGTTCAAGGTGGTGGACACTCTGGGCAAGTCCGCCCAGGTGGAGCTGAGCCTGCACGAGGGGCGCAAGCACATCGTCCGGCGGCTGATGGAGGAGGTCGGCCACCCGGTCACCCGGCTGGTGCGTACCTCGATCGGTCCGATCCGGCTGGGTGACCTGCGCACCGGGCGGATCCGGCGGTTGACGAACGCCGAGGTCGCCGCCCTGTTCAACGCGGTGGGTGACTGACCCCCGAGTTCGGGGTACGGCTGCCGGTAGGCTTCGCAACGGCCGAGACGGCGGCCGCCGGGGTGGCGTGGGTCGCCTCCGGCGGCGTCGCGCGCAGGTCCGCCACGGACCGCGGGCATGATTGATGACGATTGACAAACCGCTTGCGGCGCCAGATCACCGGGCGATCCGTGAGGTACGGGCTGAGGAGGACACGGTGGAGGAAAACGTACGCGCCAGGCGATGTGTGGTCGCTGTGGACGGGCCGTCCGGTTCGGGTAAGTCCACCGTGTCGCGGCGGCTCGCCGTCGCGATCGGTGCGCGCTACCTGGACACCGGAGCGATGTACCGGGCGATCACGTTTGCTGTGCTGCGCTCCGGCGTGGATCTCACCGACGCCGCGTCGGTGGCCAAGGTCGCCGGCGAGGTCAAGCTGCACATCGGCACCCACCCGCAGGGGTACGCCGTGACCGTCGACGGTGTGGGCGTGGACGCGGACATCCGCGGCCCGGAGGTAACCGGCGCGGTTTCCGCCGTCGCCGCCGTGCCGGCTGTTCGTGAGTTGCTCGTCACCCGGCAGCGCGAGATGATCGCCAACGTTGGCCGGATCGTCGTCGAGGGTCGGGACATCGGCTCGGTCGTCGCGCCGGACGCGAACCTGAAGGTCTTCCTGACCGCCTCCGAGGCGGCCCGTGCCGCCCGGCGCAGCGCGGAGGACGCCGCTGACGTGGCGGCCACCGCCGCCGACCTGGCGCGACGGGACCGGCTCGACTCGACCCGCAAGGTCAACCCACTGGCGCAGGCGCCCGACGCCGTGGTGCTGGACACCACCGAGTTGGGCATCGACGAGGTCGTGGCGCGACTGCGCGAGCTGCTCACCGAGCGGGGTGTGGCATGAGTAGCGATGGTGGTGGCTGGGTCGAGCTGCGGGAGCCCGAGGTTGCCGTCGAGGAACCGAGCGGCCCGCAGCCGGTGGTGGCCGTGGTCGGTCGCCCCAACGTGGGTAAGTCCACTCTGGTCAACCGGATCATCGGCCGCCGCCAAGCGGTCGTCGAGGACGTTCCTGGTGTGACCCGGGACCGGGTGCCGTACGACGCGCAGTGGAACGGCCGGGCGTTCACCGTGGTGGACACCGGCGGTTGGGAGCCGGACGCGAAGGACCGCGCCGCGGCCATCGCGGCGCAGGCGGAGACGGCGGTCGTCACCGCCGACGTGGTCCTCTTCGTGGTCGACGCGATGGTGGGCTCCACCGACGTGGACGAGGCCGCGGTGAAGATGCTGCGGCGCAGCGCCAAGCCGGTGATCCTGGTGGCCAACAAGGCTGACAACACCTCCATCGAGATGGAGGCCGTGTCGCTGTGGTCGCTCGGCCTCGGCGAGCCGTTCCCGGTTTCCGCGCTGCACGGGCGAGGTTCCGGCGACCTGCTGGACGCCATCCTCGCCGCGCTGCCGGAAGCCCCGGCGATCGTGGAGAACCGACCGCGCGGACCCCGCCGGGTGGCGCTGGTCGGGCGGCCGAACGTGGGCAAGTCCAGCCTGCTCAACCGGTTCTCCGGTGAGGAGCGGGCGGTCGTCGACTCGGTGGCGGGCACCACTGTGGACCCGGTCGACAGTCTCGTCGAAATCGGCGGCCAGACCTGGCAGCTGGTCGACACCGCCGGGTTGCGCAAGCGGGTCGGCAAGGCCAGCGGCACCGAGTACTACGCCAGCCTGCGCACCGCCGGCGCCATCGAGGCCGCCGAGGTGGCCGTGGTGCTGCTGGACTCCAGCGAGCCGATCAGCGAGCAGGACCAGCGGATCCTGTCGATGGTGACCGAGTCGGGCCGGGCGCTGGTCATCGCGTTCAACAAGTGGGACCTGGTCGACGCCGACCGTCGGTACTACCTGGACAAGGAAATCGACCGGGAGCTGCGCCGCATCCCCTGGGCGATCCGCCTGAACCTGTCCGCGATGACCGGCCGTGCGGTGGACAAACTGGCCCCGGCCCTGAACAAGGCGCTCGCCAGCTGGGAAACGCGGGTGCCGACCGCGTACCTCAACCAGTGGCTGACCGCGCTGGTGCAGGCCACCCCGCACCCGGTGCGGGGCGGTCGCGCGCCGCGGATCCTGTTCGCCACGCAGGCCGGCGTGGCACCGCCGCGGTTCGTGCTCTTCACCACCGGTCCGCTGGACGCCGGATACCAGCGCTTCGTCGAGCGCAAGCTCCGCGAGGAATTCGGGTACGAAGGCAGCCCCATCGAAATCTCGGTCCGCCCCCGTAAGAAGCTGGGCCCCGGCGGCCGAGGCAAGGCGCACGGCTGACCTGCCCCTGTTCTCTCGAAATGCCGGATGGGCGGTCCTCGCCCGTCCGGCATTTCTTCAACCCCACCCTCCTAGGACGCTTTAGGGGGTGTGCGGTGGTTCGGTTGGCTCGCGGCGCGGGTGGGGCCTGTGCGAACGAGCCGGGGCTGCTGCGCTAAGCTGTACCGGCTGTCGCGTTGGGAAACCACGCGAGGGCGGGACGTGGCGCAGCTTGGTAGCGCACTTGACTGGGGGTCAAGGGGTCGTCGGTTCGAATCCGGCCGTCCCGACGCAGGTCAGAGGGCTGATCCGGATATCGGGTCGGCCCTTCTTGGCGTTCTGGGGACCACGTCGGTCAAGTGCGCCGCCCGGTAGCGCTACTTGACCGCTGGTCAAATATAGCGGCCTGGGGGCATCTAGAGCCCGGACGCAAGCTCGGAAAGCCAATCCTGGTGGTTTGCCTTCAGTGCGTCCCGTTGCTCTCGCGTCGGCAGGATGACGTCGGCTCCACCGTCGTAGGGGTGGTACAGCCATCGAAGGTCGGTGGGCGCAAGGAGTACGTTGGCCAACTCATCGTCGGCGACGGCCCTCAGCAGGACGTCGATCGCGTCCTGTCGCCACGGGATCGTCTCGGCGTAGAGCTGCGTGTAGCTGCGGTACTCCGGCTCTTCCTCGGGCTCTTCCAGCAGGGTCTGCCAGTGCCATGCCGACGGTGTGACTTCTGAACGCCTCGGCCACATCTGGGGCGTGGTTGCCGGGCTCTCTGTCCACTCGCTGGTGACAACGAGAAGGGCGGCACCTGGATCGAGCTCTGACAGCGTCGTGTAGTGCCGGTCGAGCAAAATCGCGTATTCGCTCTCGTTGTCTGGGTACCGCTTCGATCCTGGCAGGCTGTGGAACCTCACCCACCGGTCTGGGTACTGAACGCGAAGCCAGTGGGCGAACGGCAGGCATTCGGGCCAACGTTGCTCCCACAGCTCCGTCAAGGTCTGCGGGGTCAGTTCTTGCCTCGGGGTCACCGGGTTGTTGTACCTCAGGTGGAGAGGGGCGGCTTCGGTGGGGACCGGACAGGGACCACACGTCGTGCACGGAAGCCAACGACAAGAGACTGGTCGCACGGCTTGCAGGTATACAGAGCGTGCGTGACGTGCGTGGGCGTGTGACGAAGCGTCCTGGGGGTCAAGGGGTCGTCGGTTCGAATCCGGCCGTCCCGACGCAGGTCAGAGGGCTGATCCGGAAATCGGGTCGGCCCTTTCGCCGTTTTGGGGACCAAGCTCAGTCAAGTTGGTGCTGGCTAGC
>NZ_JAGPYA010000069.1:0-34172 GCF_018070245.1 Micromonospora sp. M61
CGCCGGCACCGCCACGAACGTGTACGCCGTGTAGAGGTCACCGCCGACGAGGAACCAGGTGATCCAGCCGCCGAAGCTGCGACCGCCCAACCCCCACTCGTCCAGGTGCGCCATGTCCTTCGGTGCCCGCCAGCGCGCGGCCACGAAGCCCATCACGCTCACCAGCAGGAAGAGGAACGAGAAGACGATGATCTCGGTGAGATGGTCACGCCACATCAGCGGTCCCCCCGCTTCTTCGTCATCTGATAGACCAGCGTCGTGGTGCTGACGCCCAGCAGGATGAACGCCAGTTGCAGCCAGTAGAAGCGTGGGAAGCCGAAGACCCGGGGCGAGTCGCCATTGAAGAAGACCGGGATCAGCGGCACCACGATGGGAATGAAGAGCAACCAGTTCCAGGGACTGTGGTCCTTCGCCCTGGTTGGCGCCGTGGTCGGCGCCTCCGGTTCCGGTGCAGCCATCTGACACACCTCCGGGGAGTCGTGGCTCTCGATGTAACGGCCGGAGGCTACGACTCTGTGACGGCGGTCACCCGACCCGCCCGGAAGGTGCTGCGCCGAACGGCCGACCGGCTGCGCCGAACGGCGGCCCAGGTGATCTGACGGATGAGCGGGTCTGGCCGACGACGGCGTGGGGCCCGGGTGCCGACGGCACCCGGGCCCCACACATCTGCCGATCGTCGGCTCACCCGGTCGGGGTCACCGCTGTGCCGCCCAGAGCACGGCCCGGCCGAGCTGCGACTGCAAACCCTTCGGGTGCAGGCGGAACGTCGGGTCGGTGCCGAACAGCACCACGCCGTTTCCGGCAGCGGAGACGCCCCGCACGATGCTGGCCTGGTTGGCCGCCGCCACCTGCCCGTTGGCGCCGTCGGTGGCCCACCATCCGGAGAGCAGCGGGTCGGCAGCGTACGACTGGTCGACCTCGACGCCTGCGCCCAGGTCGGTGAACCAGACGGGCTGGCTGATGAACGCGTGCGGGATGGCGGAGGTGGTGACCGGTCCCCCGTTGTTGACGATGTTGGCCACCCCACTCGCCAGGCTCGGCGCCGCGGTGGCGGTCACGGTCAGCAGCCCTGCGGCGTTGCTGAGGGACGCCCCGGCGGTGCCCAGGCCGACCACGCCGCCGCCCCGGGCAAGGAACCGGTCCAGGGCCGCCCGGTTCTCGGCGGTCAGGGTCGCCAGGTTGACGTTGTTGGCGACCAGCAGCACGTCGACGTCATCGGTCAGCGTGCCGACCAACGTCGCGGCGGTCAGCTCCCGGCCCTCGAAACCGAGGTCGGCGAGGGTGTCCCGCTCCTCGACCGTACCGAGATAGCCGACCACGACCCGGTCCAGCAGGGTTCCCTGCCAACGGGCCGGCGCGCGTTCGAAGCTGACCGCGTGGGCGCGAACCTCGGCAGCGGCCAGCTTCCGGTTGGCCGGGGTGCCGGGGACGACCACCGACCCGTCCGCGAGCCGGTGGACCTCGACGCCCTTCGCTAGCAGCGAGTTCGCGGCCAGCAGGTCGGCCGCGTCGCGCAGGTCCAGGCGCAGGTCGGACCGACCGGCGGGCAGAGTGCCCTTGGCCCGCCCGTCGTAGGTCCGCTCCAGGCGTACCCGGGGCAGGTTGTCCCACACGGTGTCCACAGTGGCGCCCCAGGTGAGCCCCTGGCTCCAGGCCGCCGGGCCCGCGTACAGGTCGTTCACCCGGTCGGTGATGTCGGCACCCGGTTCGAGCAGCGAGTTGACCAGGCCGCGCTTGGGTTGGTGCAGGTCAACGACGTACGAGCCGGCCTGGTAGCGGTTGCCGCCAGCGGTGAAGTTCGTCTTCGCCCGCCACACCCGGCCACCGCTGTCGATCAGCAGGTCGACCAGGCGGGCCGCGGCCGGCTCGGAGCGCTGCCCGGCGCCGCTCGGGATGACGTACGCCCGGGGGAAGGTGGTGTTGTAGTTGTCTTCCGGACCCCAGCCCGGCACATAGCCGTCGGGGATGTCGCGCAGCGGCTCACCGGCCAGGCCCCGCCGGTAGACCTCGGCCTGGTCGTGCAGCACCTCGGCCCGGTGGTCCTGGATGTAGCGCAGCGAGGTGCGGATGGCCACCTCGTGCACGTCGGTGTTGATACCGGAGCGACGGACCCGTTCGGCGGGGGTGAGCGTGCTGCCGCGCGGGTTCAGCGGGGCTTCGATCGTGTACGGGATGCTGCTCTGCAACATGGCGAAGGACGGCACGTAGATCGGCGGGAAGTCGTCCCAGACGCCCGGTTCGTCGTCGCGGAAGGGGATCCTGGCCCGCTGGGTCTCGGCATACCCGAGACCGCGCAGGTCCTCCTCGATCGCCAACGCGTTGGGCAGGCCGTGCTTGATGTACAGGTCGTACTCGTTGTTGACGTTGTGCGGCGGGGTGCTGGGGTGCAGCAGGGTCGGGTTGACGTACCCGTGCAGGTCCAGCGTGATGATCGGCTTGGTGTCGATGATCAGGTCACGGATGAGGTTGGTCTCGGGCTGCGCGACGATGGTCAGGTCGCGGTTGAGGTCGTAGCCGGCCGAGTTGGCCCGGGTGCCGGCAACCCGACCGTCCGGGTTCGACGTGATGTTGAAGACCAGCCGGTTGCGCCGCAGCAGCTCGGCGACCTCCGGGCTGCGGTCGGTGGCGAACTCCTCGATGACCCGCAGCGCCGCGTCGGTGCCCTCCCACTCGTTGCCGTGGATGTTGGCGTTGACGAAGAGCGGGGTCTTGTAGCCGGCGAGCAGCCTGCGGTCCCGCTGCGCCCGGGAGGGTTCGTCCTCGATGAGCCGTTTCCAGGTCTCCTGCTGCCGCGCCTCGGCGCGACTCTCCGGCGCGGTCACGGTGACCGCGTACAGGTCGTAACCGCCAGCGGACTTCCCCGCGACCCGGGCGGAGACCCGGTCGCTGGCCCGCTGGAGCGCGTTCAGCTTCGGTGCGATCTCGTCGTACGGAATCACGCCGATCGGAATGGAAGCGTCGGCCGGGTTGTCCGGCCAGACCGGGAGGGTGCTCTGCCGGGGATAGCCCCGGACGTCGGAGAGGTCGACGGGGACCGACGGCACCGTGGGCAGCGCGCTGGCGGACACCGGCCCGGTCAGGGCCATCGTCGCGAGCAGCGCGGTGCTCACCGCGGTCGCGGTGAGGCGGGCGAGAGGTCTTGCGGACAGCATGACGGATCTCCTGTCGGAGGGTACGCGCAGGCGAACGCGCCGCCGGGCCGGAGACCAGCGGGGATGGGAAACGCCTGCAGCGTGCGAGGGAGGGAGGAACCCGGCGTCAGAGGGAGCGTCGACAGGCCGCGCTGGCGACGCGCAGGAGGTCGATGTGACCCCGCTTCGTCAGGTGAACGCTTCGCACGAACCGATCTTGAAGCGGGGTCCATCCACTGTCAACAGGTTCCCCACAGGTTCGGGCCCTCGACCCGGAACCCTCCCGACAGATGGGAACTAATCGATCTTCGCGAGGTGGGCGGTGTCGTTGACCGTACGGACGGCGACGCCGCCGTCGGGCCACATGTCGAGCACCGAGATGCCGGCCGCGTCCAGGAAGAGCCGGTGCAGGAACCCGTCGCCAGCGGCGAGCGCGTCGCGCAGCATCAGCTTGATCGGCGAGACGTGCGAGACGACCACCACGGTCTCCCCGGGGTACGCGGTGAGCAGCCCGGTGACGACGCGGTGCGCGCGTTCGGCGACGTGGGTGAACGACTCGCCGCCCGGCGGGGCGATCCGGGGTGAGGCGAGCCAGGCGTCCATCTCCCCCGGCCACCGCTCGCGGACCTCGGTGAAGGTGCGACCCTCCCACTGGCCGAAGTCGCACTCGATCAGGTCGTCCTCGGTGCGCACCGGCACGTCGCCGCCGAGCGCTTCGGCGATCGACGCCGCGGTGGCCGTACACCGGGACAGCGGTGAGCTGAGCACGGCCCCGACGGACGGGGCCAGCTCGGCCACCCGGGCGCCGGTGGCGCGGACCTGGGCGCGGCCCTTCTCGGAGAGCGGCACGTCGCCGCGGCCGGAGTAGCGCCGCTGCTCGGTGTACTCGGTCTCGCCGTGCCGGACCAGGATGAGCCGGGTGGCCGTGAAGCTCGGCCGGGGCTCCCAGGACGCCGGCGCTGTGGCCGGGTCACTGCCGGTCGCGGGCGTCGCCGGCGGCTGGCCCGTCTTCGGGGCCGACGGGGGCCGGCCGGCGGCGGCGTCCATGGCGGCGTTGGCGAGCGCGTCGGCGTGCCGGTTCTGCTCGCGGGGGATCCAGGCGAACCGGACCGCGGCGAAGCGGCCCACCAGCCCGGCCGCCTTGGCGGCGAGGGGCCGCAGGCCGGGGTGCTTGATCTGCCACCGGCCGCACATCTGCTCGACCACCAGCTTGGAGTCCATCCGGACGTCCACCTCGGCGGCGCCCAGCTCGGCGGCGGCGGTCAGCCCGGCGATCAGCCCCTGGTACTCGGCGACGTTGTTGGTCGCCGTGCCGAGCGACTCGGAGCGCTCGGCGAGCACCTCGCCGGTCTCCGCGTCACGCACCACCGCGCCGTAGCCGGCGGGGCCGGGATTGCCCCGGGACCCGCCGTCGGCCTCGACGCTGACCACCCGCGGTGCCACGACCTACAGACCCGACTCGTTGGTGCGGACCATGATCCGCCGGCAGTCCTCGCAGCGGACCACGTCGTCCGGGGCGGCCTTGCGGATGCGGGCCAGGTCGGCGCCGGAGATATCCAACCGGCACCCGCCGCAGCGGCCCGCGGTGAGCAGGGCGGCACCCAGCCCGGTGTCCGCGCGGATCTTGTCGTAGAGGTTGACCAGGTCGCTCGGGAGGTCAGCGGCGAGTGGCTGACGGGCCCCGCGCTTGAACTCCTCCTCCTTCGCGATCTCGGCCATCGCCTCGTCGCGGCGCTGCTCGGTGGCGGCCCGCTTGTCGCGGGTGTCGGCCAGCCGCTGCTCCACGCCGTCCAGTACGCCCTGCGCGGTCTCCCGCTGCTCCATCAGCTCCAGCTCGGCGTCCTCCAGGTCACCCTGGCGCCGGTTCAGCGAGACCAGCTCGTGCTGGAGGGCCTCCAGCTCCCGGGCCGGGCCGGTGCCGGCGGCCAGCCGGTTCTCGTCCTTCTGCTTACGGACCCGGACCTGCTCGACGTCCTTCTCCAGCCGGGCGATGTCCCGGTCGAGGTCGTCGACCGCCACCTGGGCGCGGACCCGCTCGTCCTCCAGCGACGACAACTCCCGGGCCAGCGACTCCAGCTCGGCCCGCTCGGGCAGCGTCCGCCGGCGGTGGGCGAGCTGGGCGAGGTTGGTGTCGATCGCCTGGAGGTCGAGCAGGCGGCGCTGCACCTGAGGGTCAGCCTTCACGGTCGGGCTCCTTGTCGTCCACAACGGGTGCGGCGGCGTGCACGGTCCACGGGTCGGTGTCCAGGTCGGACACCAGCGTCTCGACGCCCAGCGCCTCCCGGAGGAGGGCGGCCAGGTCGTCCAGCCACGGTCGTTCGGTCGCCCAGTGGGCGGCGTCGATCAGGGCGGGACCATCGGCGGCGAGGTGCTCGCCGGCCGGGTGGTGCCGCAGGTCGGCGGTGAGGAAGGCGTCCACCCCGGCGGCGGTCGCGGCGCCGAGGAAGCTGTCCCCCGACCCGCCGCTGACGGCGAGGGTACGAACCATACGCCCGGGATCCCCCGCGGCGCGAACTCCCCAGGACGTGACGGGAAGCACGGCGGCGGCGTGCCGGGTCAGCTCGGCGAGGGTCATCGGGTGGGGCAGCTCGCCGATCCGCCCGAAGCCCCGGTCGTCGCCGTGGGCGGGCGAGCCGGGCGCGGGCCGCAGCAGCGGTCGCAGCCCGGTCAGCCCGAACCGGGCAGCGAGGGCGTCCGAGACGCCCGGGGAGGCGACGTCGGCGTTGGTGTGCGCCGCGTAGAGCGCCACCCCGGCCCGGATCAGCTGGTGGATGATCCGCCCCTTGAAGGTCGTCGGGGCGACCGACGAGACCCCGCGCAGCAGCAGGGGGTGATGCGCGACGATCATGTCGGCGTCGGCGGCCAGCGCCTCGGCGACCGTCTCGGGCACCACGTCGACGACGCAGAGCACCCGGCGCACCGGGGCGGACGGCTCACCAAGCACCAGGCCCACCCGGTCCCACTCTTCGGCCCAGACCGGCGGATAGCGCCGTTCCAGCTCGGCCACGACCTCGGTCACCGTCGGCGCGGATCCGCTTGTGCTCACGGCGGCCCAGCTTACCGGCGCGGGGACCGCGGGGCGGCGACGCCCGGCCCGGCCGCGCCGAGTGGGAGCCCTGCCGGGAACGCTAGGCGGCGGTCACCGAGACGGCGCGCAGCGCGGCCAGCGGCTTCGCCCACGGGAAGGCGGGCAGGTGCTGCTCCCCCGTCCCCGGCGGGTGCAGGGCGATCACGTGATCACCGAAGAGCACCGTGACACCCCACTCGGCCAGCCGGGCCACCCCGGCCCGAAACGCCGGGTGGGAGGCCATCGCCGCATTGGTGTAGGGCACCGCCACGATGGGGACGCCCTTGCCCTGCGCCTCGATCAGCAGGCCGAGCGCGAGGGTGTCGGTGATCCCGGCCGCCCATTTGTTGACCGTGTTGACGGTGGCCGGGCAGACGATCATGGCGTCGGCGGGCGGCAGCACGTCCGGGTCACCGGGATTCTTGTAGTGCGTCCGCACCGGGTGGCCGGTCTGCCGAACCAGTGCCGACTGGTCGACGAACTTCGCGCCGTCCGGCGTGGTGACCACGCAGACGTCCCAACCATCCTGCTGGGCAAGGTCGACCAGACGGCCGACGTGCCGTGCCAACGGCGAACCGCAGGCGATGACGTAGAGCACCTCGCGGTGCCCGCTGGTGCACGGTGGGCCGGCCATCAAGCCGGCTCCGCGCTCATACCCCTACTCCCATGTGCTCAGCCAACTCCGCTACCGGAGAAGGCGGCGCACCACGTGTGCGACGCAGGATGTCCGACATCACCTCGTGCGCGATCGGACGGCAACGGATCTCGGACGGAGCGAGTCGATCACCGAGCAGCAGCATCTCGCCGGCGTTCGCCACGTCGCCGATCTGGGCGTACCCGCGGGCGATGTCGAGCAGGTGGTGGGCGCGACGTTCGGGCAGCAGCGCGTTGAAGGAGGGCTCGGCGATGCGCAGCTGGTGCACCTCCACGGCCCGACCGCCGTCGCCCAGCTCCACAGCGGCGGCGGCCCGGTGCAGCTCGACATTCGTCGGGCCGAACGACGTCCAGTAGTGGTTGTGGTCGCCGCCGAGCAGGATGGCGGCCTCCTGCGCGCAGTTGATCAGGTCGTCGACGCTGGCCGTGTCACCGATGCGGGAGGCCGCCATCGCACCCTGGAGCAGCAGCATCCCGTAGACGGACAGCCGGGCCGGGGAGACCTCGTTGCTGCCGCCCGGAGCCAGCCGGTTGGCGATCTGGACGTTCAACTCCAGCGCGGGACGAGCCCGGCCCATCGCGACCAGGGCGGCGCACACGCGGGTGGTGGCGATCCCGGCCAGCAGCGGGTCGTTGGCCCGCTGGGCCACCGCCATCGACCGGTCGGCGGCCAGCCAGGCCAGCTCACACTCGCCGAGCTTGCGCAGCACCGACGAGGCGATCTGGTAGACCTGCCCGAGCAGGTGGGCCGCCTCGGGGGCCCGCTCACCGCCGTACGCGGCGTCGGCCGCCTGTGCGTCGCGCAGCAGCTTGGGCAGCGCCCGGGTGAGCATCCCGTAGCGGCCGTACTGGTAGGTGAGCCACGCGTGGTTGACGGCCTTGCGCATGTCGTCCAGCGGCGGCGGGGAGGGCGCCGCGTCGAAGTACGCGCTCATCGAGTCGTAGCGTTCCAGCGCCGCCCGGATCTCCTGCACCTCGATCTGGTCGATGCAGTTCAGCGCGTCGGTGCGGCGCTCCGGGTCCTTGCCCATGAGCAGTTGGACGTCCACCTGGAGGATGTCGGCGATCTCGTACAGGACGGAGAACTTGTCCAGTCGACGGACGCCGCGTTCGACCTTGTCCACCCAGCTCTTGGACTTGCCGAGCCGGTCGGCGAAGACCTGCTGCGACATCTTGCGTCGCCCCCGCCAGTAGGCCACTCGCCGTCCTATGGGTAGCTCGTCCATCTGCCCATCCTCCCCTGCCGCCCAGGACCCATTGAGTCGAGGCGATGTCCGCGGGTGCGGCGACCGTCGTTCACTTTCAGGTTTTCGCTGGTCGCACACGATGTACGTCAGCCGTACAGCCAGTCCTCGTACTTTTCGTGCAAGTTGCACGAGCCGTTCGTCAACCTCAACGATCGTGGGTTACGGCAGTGACGGTGCTCGACATGCGACCTGGCGACCGCCGGGCCAGAAGAGGGGAGATGGCACACATGTGGGGAAATGTCGCACCGCGCGTGGCCGAACTGTCGCCGCTGGAACGGGTCCGGCTGCGCCGGGTCGCCATGCGGTACGCCGCACACGGCTGGGAGGTGACCCCGGGTGCCTGCCTGGCCCGCAGTCGCTTCGTCTGCGGCCGGGCCGGCTGTCCCACAGTGGGCTGCCACCCCGCCCTGGAGAACTGGGAGCTGGCTGCCAGCGCCGACCCGGCCCGGGTGGCGACCTGGTGGCGCAGCCGCCCGCACGGGGTGCTGCTGCCCACGGGCCGGGCCTTCGACGTGCTGGAGGTGCCCGCCCACCTCGGCCGGCACGTGCTCGACGCGGTGCAGATCCACCCCGCCGGCACCGGCGTACGCGGGCCGGTGCTGGTCACTCCCACCGGGCGGTGGATGTTCCTGGTCCGCCCCGGCGACCCGCTCCGACCGGAGCTGGAGCACTGCTTCCACGTGGTCCGGCACGGCCCGGGCTCGTGGATCCCCGCGCCGCCGACCCGGCTGCCCGAGGGCACTGTCCGCTGGGCGGTCGCCCCCGAGCAGGCCCGCTGGCAACTCCCGGACTCGTACCTCGTGCAGAACACGTTGATCGGGGCGCTGCGTGCCACCGGGGTGACGCTCACCCCCGACCTGCTCCCCGGTCACCTGCCCCTGCCCCGACGAGGCATGTGAAACAGGCCCGGTCGACGATTCCATCCGGTGCCCGACAGCGTCGCCGGAGCGCCGGTCCTCGTTGACAGGGGGACGGCGCGAACGCGCGCCACGAACGGGGGAACGATGTCCACGGACGACAGAGCCTCTCATCCCGGCGGCACCGAGCCGCCCCGGCGCAACCACCCACGACACCGCTGGGCCGGCACCCGACCGTCCGGCTCGCGCCCCGGCCGCCCACGCCCCACCGGGTCCCGCCCGGCTGGCACCCACCGCCCGGTCCGCTAGGGCCCACGTCTAGTCGGTCAGCGGGATGGCGGCGGAGTAGTACTGGCGGCCGTCGTCGGTGACGACGGCGTGGGTGTGGTCGTCGTCCAGACGGTCCAGCCAGCCCAGACCGGTGGTCCCCATGGCCAGGGCGGCGGTGGCGTACGCGTCGGCCACCCCCAGGTCGGTGCCGACCACGGTCACCGAGCGCAACCCGCTGGCCGGCGCGCCCCGGCGCGGGTCCAGCACGTGCCGGCCCCTCTCGTACACGCCGGACGTCGCCACGGCCAGGTCGGTCCCGGTGAGCACCAGGCAGGTCGACATCGCGTCCCACGGGTGCCGGATGCCGATCCGCCACGGCTCCCCCGACGGCGAGAGCCCGCGTACGCGCACGTCACCGCCGGCGTTCACGCAGTGGTTCGCGGCACCGGCGGCGAGCAGGCGATCCGAGGCGACCTGGGCCGCCCAACCCTTGACGAAGCCGGACGGGTCGAGCCGCCCGGTGGCGTACGCGTCGAAGAACCCGTCGGTGGCGCCCCACAGGTCGGCGCAGGCCTCCAGCACGAACCGCAGATCCGCGGACGCCTCGGAGAGCAGCACCTCACCCCGGTCGAAGCGGCACACCTCGCTGTCCGGCTTGTAGGTGCTGAACCGGGCGTCCACCTCACGCATCCAGGCGAAGACCTCGTCCGCAAGCTCGCGCAGTGCCGCCGGTGGCAGGTCGTCGGCGAGATCCAGGGTGATCGCCGTACCCATGATCTGTTCGACCCGGCACAGCCCGGGTCGGGTCAGCGCGGCCGGCACGTCAGAATGCCTGCTCGATAGCGGACCGCAGGGACTGCTTGTAGGCGTTGCTGGTCTCGGTGGCGCCGGAGACGGTGTTGAGGTTGGCGCTCTGCTTCTGCACCACCTCGCCGCCGGTGCCGTCGTAGCGGTTGCTGACGTCGCCGCTGTGGATGTCGGACTCACCCCCGGTGGGCAGCGACAGTGCGACGGCCTCGACGATCCGGTTACCGGAGACCACGATCTGCACCTGCACGTACCCGTAGTTCTCGCTGCCGTCCTTCGCGTCGAAGCCGGCGCCGGTGACCCGGCGGGTGGTCGACTGGGGCGCCTTGGTGGTGGTCCGCGGGGCGCTGGGGGCCTTCGTCGTCTTGGTGGCAGATGGGCGGGCGGTGGTCTTGCCGGGTTTGGGCGACGTCGACGGCCCCGCGCTGGCTGATGACGTCGGCGCTACGCCCGCCGGGTCGGCACCCGGTGCGTCCGGGGCGGCGCTGGGATCGGTGCCCGGCCCGGCGGGGTTGACCGGCTGGGCGGTCGGCAGGTTCTGGGCGACCGGGGTGGCGCTCGTCGAGCCCTTGAACACCACCAGCGCGGTGGTGCTGGCGGCCAGACCGGTGATCGCGAGGAACGCGCGACGCATGGGATGCCTCTCCTACAACTCGAACGTGGCCAGGTGGATCTGCCGTCGGGGCACGCCGGCTCGGCGCAGCGCGCGCACCGACTGTTCCACCAGCCCGGGTGGCCCGCACAGGTAGACGTCGCGCCGGGCCACGTCGGGCACCAGCTGACGCAACCCGTCCGGGCTCATCAACTGACGGGGGCCGGGGTCGTCACGGGAGCCGATGACGTACCAGACGGAGGTGTCCCGCTCCTGGGCCAGCCAGTCCAGCTCACGGCTGAGCAGCACGTCGGCCGGGGTACTCGCGCGGTAGATCAGGGCCGCACCCGGAGGCAGCTCCTCCAGCATCGCCCGGATGGGGGTGATGCCGCTGCCGCCGGCGATCAGCAGGGCCCGTTCGCGGACCCGGTGCGCGGCGGTGAAGGTGCCCGAGGGGCCTTCGGCCCAGACCCGGGTGCCCGGCTCCAGGTCGCGCAGGTCGGCGGTGTGGGTGCCGACCACCTTGACGGTGATCCGCAGCCAGCGGCCGTTGGTGGCGGCCGAGACGGAGAACGGGTGCGACTGCCACCAGCAGCCCCGGGTGAGGAACCGCCACCGGAAATGCTGGCCGCCGAGCATCGCCAGCCGGCCGAGCCGCTCCCCGGTGAGGTAGACGGAAATGGTGTCCGGGCTCTCGGCGACCACGTCGGCGACCCGCAGCTTGTAGCGCAGGTTGAACGCCAGCGGCGCGATCACGCGACCCCAGAGCAGGGCGGCGACCACCAGCAGGTAGAGCGCGATCCAGCCGGTGCGCACCGGGCCGGGCCGGTACAGCTGCGCGCCGTGGGTGAACTGGTGGCCGAAGCCGAGCAGCAGCACCAGATAGCTGGACAGGTGCAGCAGGTGCCACATCTCGTAGGGCAACGCCCGCCGGATCGCCCGGATGCTGCTGAACCCGACCAGCATCATGATGCCGGCGGCGACGAACGCCGAGACCATGTCCTCGTACTCGCCGAGCAACGTGCCGACCTCGGCGAAGACCGACTGCTTACGCAGGTCGGCGTAGCCGACGAGGATCAGCGACACGTGCGCCAGCACGGTGACCAGCAGGGTGGCACCGATGTCCCGGTGCCAGCGGGCCGTCTGCTCGCCGCCGATCCACCGTTCCAGCACCGGCAGTCGGCTCATCATCAGCACCTGCACCAGCAGCAGGTAGCCGGCGATCAGACCCGAGATTCGGCCCGCCGCCGTGACGGTCGCCGCAGTGGTCTTCAACGAGCCGGCGGACGTGCCCAGCCACCACGGCAGCACGCTGGCGACCAGGCCGACCAGGAGCAGCACGCCCAGCAGCCGCCGGCCGCCGGGTCCGCGCCGGTCCGGGATCTGCGGGGGTACGGGCGCAGCCGACCGGCCGCCGTGCCGGGACGAGGTCCCGGTACGACGGCCGGCGGCGTGGGTGTGCGGGTACGTCACGCGTACAGCTTCATCGGGGCGTACTTCTGGCGGGGGAAGACCTTCTCGACCTCCGCGTTCGTGAGCCCGAACCGGCCCTGAGCCACAGCGCCGTAGACGTTGAACATGTTGTTGTACTCCGGCACGTCACCGGAATCCAGCTTGTCGAGGCCGTTCCAGGTGCCGAGCAGCGAGCCGGCCAGCTTCTTGCCGGACAGCACTGTGACAACCCCGCCGTGCCCGTGGTCGGTGCCGCCGGTGTTGGAGCCGACCCGACGGCCGAACTCGCTGGACACCATGATCGTCACGTCGGCGGCCTGCGGGCCGAGGTCGGTGAAGAACGCGGCCATGGCACTGGCCAGGTCGTTCAACCGGCGGTGCAGTTGGCCGCCCGCACTGGTGCCCTGGTTCTCGTGGGTGTCGTAGCCACCCATGCCGACGGTGGCGACCCGGACGTTGGCGCCGCCCTTGATCAGCTGGGCGAGCTGCTTGAACGCGTTGCCGACGCCCTCGTACGTGACGCCCTCGACGGGCTGGTACGGCTTGGCGGCGAGCTTCTGGGCGGTGGCCAACGCGCCCATGCCCTCCTGCACGGCTTCCTCGACCGGGTGGTTGATCCCGGTGAACAGCCCCTTGATGGCCTTCTCGGTGGCGGCCCGGAACCGCTCGTCACCGTTGAGCCGCAACGATCCGATGCTGTTCAGCGAGATCGCGCCGTTGTTGCCGACCAGCGAGCGGGGCAGGGTGCTGCCGATGCCGACGCTGCGGAACGCGGTGCCCTTGCCCAGGTTGTCGACCAGACCGTCCAGCCAACCGCGACCGCCGGTCTCGTTGGGCAGCCCGCCCAGGTTGCAGGCGTCCGCGGCCTGGAAGTGGCTGCGCGACAGCCGCTCGTCCGAGACCGCCGGGATGAAGCCCAACTGGCCGGCGCCGAGCCACTTCTCCAACGGCTTGAACGCGCTGGTCAGCTTGAAGCCGCGGCCCAGGGCCAGCGAATCGTTGCCGAGCAGCAGGTCGGGGCGGGCCTTGGCGAGCACCGGGTCGTTGTCCGGTGCGATCAGGCTCAGCCCGTCCAGCCCGCCGTAGAGGAAGACGTGGATCAGGGTGCCCGTCTTGGTCGCCGCGAACGACGCCGATGTGGTGACGAACTGGGCGGTGGCCAGGGCGGTGGCGGTGGCCGCGGCACCGGCGACGAAGGTACGCCGGGTGACGCCACGACCGTCCTGCTGGGCCTCCTCCAGGTTCTCCAGGGTGCGGTAGCGGTCGAGCTCCGCGGCGTTCTCGGCGGCGACGATGTCCGCCTCCGCGCGCAGCAACGCCTCGGCCGGGTTGTCGGCCAGCCGGCGCACGTCGGGGCATTCGGGGTGCAGGGGGAAAGAGTTGTACACAGTCTTCTCCATCGGGTGCCTCACCGGAGGTGGTGCTGGGGGGAAGCGAGGATCGCCCGCGCGACGGCGGTGATGGCCCCGTTGAACGTGGCGTCGACCTTGGCGGTCGCCGGCACGCCGGCCACGCCGAGGATCAGATTCTTTTCCCGCGTGCTCAGCTTCTGACCCACCAGCCGCTGGGAGAGCGCGTCCACGTACGCCCCGGCGGTGGCCGGCGGCTTGGCGACCAGCTTCTCCGGCGCCGTGTACGTGAAGGTGGTGCGGTAGCCGGCGAGGACCTCGCCCGCCTCGTTCCAGCCGTTGACCATGGTGCCGGCCGACGTCCAGGCGACGTAGACGTCCGGGTAGCCGTCCGGGGTGGGATGACCCATTGGGTAGTGGCCCAGCTCGCGCAGCTTGTCGTGGATCTGCCGCAGGCCGCGGGCGTACGGGGTGCGCTTGCTGTCACCGTTGTTGTGCTTCGGCGACGCGTCCGGCGAGACACCCAGGGTGCGGTACGTGGCGACCAGGTACTCCATCGGCCGGCGCACCTTCTGGCCCACGCCGGCCCAGAACTCGGAGGAGCAGAACATCGCCATCAGCACGGGCTTGATCAGGCCGTTGTTGGTGATGTAGATCTTGGCCAGCCGGTCCACCAGGGACTTCGGCGGGGTGTCCGAGACGAAGCGGGTCGCCAGGCTCTGCGCGACGTACTTCGCGGTCGACGGGTGCAGCGCGATGTACGTGATGTACGCGTCGATCGCCGCGTCGGCCTTCTTCGGGTCCGTCGAGTTGTTCGCGTGGGTGAAGCCGAGGATCTTCACCTTGCCGACGTAGTGCTGCTCGGGCTTGAAGACGTACTTGCCGTCCTTGTCGATGCCGCGGCCGGTCTGGAGCATGGCCGCCTGGCGCACGTCCGGCTCCTTGTAGCCGCCGTCGACGCCCACCGAGTAGAGCTCGAGGTTCTCCCGGGCGAGGTTCTCGTTGATCGCGTCCTTGCGGGAGTCCTTCTGGTTCAGGTAGATCAGCAGCGCGGGGTGCTTGTTCGCGGCGACCAGCATCTCCGGGTAGCTGCCCAGCGCGTGCTTGCGCACCACGTCCTGGTCGAACGAGTTGCGGTACACCTCGCCACCGTCGAAGTCGGCGGCGACGTGCAGGAAGTCGTTCCAGAAGTCGACCATCACCTCGAACAGTTGGCGCTTCGACCAGATCTGCCGGGCGATGGTGGCGTCGATCATCTCCCGTTCCGGCTGGGCGCCCTGCTCGTTGAGCTGGTCCCGCTGGGTGCGCAACTGCTGCACGTTGAGCTTCTGGGTCGGCAGCTCGGCGAGCTTCAGCTCGGCCTTGCTCGGCGCGATCTTCTCCGGGTCCATCTGGGCGCGGATCCAGGCGTCGATGCCCTGGTTCTTGATGTCGGCGATCACCGCGGGCGTCGGCCCGAAGGTGGTCCGCCGGGCCAGGTGCAGGATCGGATCCTTGGCCAGCACCGTCTTCACTGTCACCTGGGTCGCCGCGGCGGCGGCGGCCGGCCCGGAGAAGCTCCGTCCACCGGCCGGCGCGTTCTTCTTCAGCGCCTCGCCGGCCCGGGAGCCCATGTAGCTTTCGTTCTGCTCGGTGTAGGTACGCACCGTGCTGGGCTGCTGGCCACTGGGCCGCGCCGCGGTGCCGTCGGTCACCGTGCTGCCGGTGGCGTCACCGGCCGCCGCCTCGTCACCGAAGAGGCCGCGGATCTGCGGGGTCATGGCGAGCGCCGCACCACCGGCGACGACGGCGGCGGTGCCGCCGAGAGCCACCATGGCCTTGCGCCGGCCGACCTTGCGGCCCGGCTCGTCGTCATCGTCCAGGGTGGGCAGTCCGCTGCCGGCGGGCCGCGCCGGGGCCGGGCGTCCGAGCCCTTCCGGGCCGACCCACTGCGGCCCGCGCGGGGCGGGGGCGGGGTGCCCGGCGGGCGGGTAAGCCTCGCCGTACTGCTCGCGCGGGTCGGCCTGCGCCGGGTAGCCGCCCTGGTAGGGGTGGGGCGAGTCGTACCCGTAGGGCGCGGGCGTGTTGGGGTCGCCGTAACCGTCCGCGTTGTGGTGCTGGCGTCCGTCCCAACCGCGGTCGTCCCGCGGTCGACGTGGTGGCACATTCTGGTCGGCCATGTACCAATCCCGATTTCTGATGAGCGCCGGAAGCTGCGACCGGACAGGTGCGGCAGGTGCGGCGACTGTTGCCTGAGGGGGTTGCTACGGCAAGGTAACCAAGGCCCCATGTGCCTTCAAGGTGGGCCGATCACCCTCGTGAGGGCACTTAAGACAGCGCTCAGTACGACGTCGGCGACCAATGTCTGACCGGGCACCGGCGCGGACCTCCCCAGCAGGGCGTACGCGCGGCAGCCGGGCACGGAACGGACCACACGGCAGTACGCGACACTTTCCGCGCCGTTCACCACCACAGACAAACTTAAGGTTCAGATAAGCCGGACATGAGGTGCCCTCACGTGGAGGAAAAGTAGCAGCGGCGGTCGAGCGTGAGCCGCCACCGCAGCGGGTATGCCGCCGAACCGCTGAACGCGTGAGGGGAAGGCAGCGCCATGCTCAGCAAAGAGGATCAGCGCAGGTTCGACCAGATCACCCGTCAGCTCCGGGAGAGTGACCCGGCCTTCTTCGCCCGGCTGGACCACCGGGTCCGGGCCCGCAGGGGCCGCTATCTGATGTTGTTGACCATCGTGCTGTGGGCGTCGCTGCCGGCGATCGCCGTGTTCGCCGGTCGGATGACCGGTGCGATCTGCGCGGTGGTGCTCGTGGTCAACGCCGCGATCATGTGGCGGTTCCGCCGCCGCTGGACGTGACGGCTCACCGCTCGCCCGGGCCGAACGCCCGGTACGCGCGGCGCAGCCGTTCGAGCAGTCCCGGCCCGCCGATGGCCGGGGCTGGCGCCCCGAGCTGGCGTAGCAGCAGGTCGGGACCGGTCGCCAGTCGCGGCGGACGATCGGGCAACGGCACCGGCGGCAGCCAGAACCGGTCTGCCGCCTCCGGTAGCGGCGTCGTCGACAGCCCGGCGAGCGCGCGGGCCGCGCCGACCGGGGCCGCGACGTCCACTGTCGACTTGTCAGTGTCCGGTTCGGACACCGCGAGGACCGGCTGGGGCTGTGGGGCGGCGCCGGTGGCCTGCACCCGACGGGCGCGCAGCTCGGCGAGCAGCTCGGCGCGGGACCGTCCGCGCCAGTGCAGCAGCTCGAACGGGTCCGCGTCGAAGGCCTCGGCCAGCAGGTAGAACGTCGCTGCGAGGTGCTTGCACGGCACCGCGAAGTCGGGGCAGTTGCACCGCTGGGTCAGCTCGTCCACGGCGGCCGGGAAGAGCGGCGCGCCAGCGGCGACGAACAGCTCCTCCAGCTCGTCGGGGAGGTCCCCGGCGAGCAGCCGGGCGCTGAAGAACGCCTGCCCGGCCAACTCCTCCTCGATTCGGGACCAGAGCGCCGCCGGGAACGGCCGCAGCGCGATGGACACCTGGTACGGCTGCGGCCGGGAGCCCTGCACCACCGCGCTGACCAGCCCGGGTGTGATGTCGAGCGAGAGCACCTGACCGGCCCGCGCGTACGACCGGCCGCGGGTCAACCGGGTGCCGAGCGCGAACGACTCCAGCACCTCCAGGAAACGTCGGGACCACCAGGACCGGCCGATCGCGCCCCGGGCGCTGCGCGCCCGCAGACCCCCGTCGACCTTGCGAGGGCGGCCGTAGTCGGCGAACCTGTCGGTGCTCACGCCAGAGCTTCCCTCGCTCACTACTCCACCACCGCCCCGGCCTCCAGGGCGAACAGCTCGCGCAACTGACCGGTGGACAGCTCGGTGATCCACTGCTCGCCGGTGCCCACCACCCGCTGAGCGAGGGCACGCTTGTCGGCGATCATCGCGGCGACCTTCTCCTCCACGGTGCCGGCGCAGACGAACTTGCGGACCTGCACCCGTCGGCGCTGCCCGATCCGGAACGCCCGGTCGGTGGCCTGGTCCTCCACCGCCGGGTTCCACCACCGGTCCACGTGCACCACGTGGTTGGCGGCGGTCAGGGTGAGCCCGGTGCCGCCGGCCTTGAGGGAGAGGACGAACAGCGGTGGACCGTCCGCCGACTGGAAGCGCTGCACCATGGCGTCCCGCTCCGCCTTACCGAGGCCGCCGTGCAGGAACAGCACCTCCCGGCCGAAGCGCGCCGACAGGTGACCGCGCAGCATCGCCCCGAACTCGGCGTACTGCGTGAACAGCAACGCCCGCTCCCCCGCCGCCAGCACCTCCTCCACGATCTCGGTCAGCCGGGAAAGCTTGCCGGAGCGGCCCTCCAGCGCCGAACCGTCGCGGAGCAACTGCGCCGGGTGGTTGCAGACCTGCTTGAGCCGGGTCATGGTGGCCAGCACCAGGCCACGTCGCTCGATGCCGTCGCTGGTCTCGATCCGGGTGAGCATGTCGTCGACCACCACCCGGTACAGAGCGGCCTGCTCGGCGGTGAGGTTGCAGAGAACCTCCATCTCCAGCTTCTCCGGCAGGTCCGAGATGATCGAGGAGTCGGTCTTGAGTCGGCGCAACACGAACGGGCCGGTGATCCGGCGCAGCCGCTCGGCGGCCTCGGCGTCGCCGTGCCGCTCGATCGGCTCGGCGAAGCGCTTGCGGAACGTCGCCGCCGGCCCGAGCAGACCCGGGTTGGCGAACTGCATGATCGACCACAAGTCGGCGAGCCGGTTCTCCACCGGCGTACCGGTCACCGCCACCCGCTGCCGGGCGGGGAGCGCGCGGACCGCCTCGGCCTGCCTGGTCGACGCGTTCTTGATGGCCTGCGCCTCGTCCACCACCACCCGGTGCCAGTCGATGCCGGCCAGATCGACGGCGTCGCGGGCCGCCACCGAGTAGGTGGTGAGAACCAGGTCCGCGCCGTGCGCTGCCGCGGTGAACTCCGCCCCCCGCGCCCGCTCCGCCCCATGGTGTACGTGCACACGCAGCGTCGGCGTGAACCGTGCCGCCTCCCGCTGCCAGTTGCCGACCAGCGACATCGGACAGACCAGCAGGGTCGGGCCGGCCTCCGGCGGGTCCCCGGCGAGCAGCGCGAGCAGTTGGACGGTCTTGCCCAGCCCCATGTCGTCGGCGAGCACACCACCCAGCCCGAGCGAGCGGAGGAAAGCCAGCCACGCCAACCCACGCTGCTGGTACGGCCGCAGCGTTCCCACGAAGCTCGGCGGCGGATCCAACGGGGTGAGCCGGCGCTCGACCGCACCGGCGAGCAGGTCGCCGAGCGCCCCGTCGGCGCTCACCTCCAGCACCGGTAGCGCCCCGGTGGCCTCGCCGTCGGCCAGCCCCAGGCGGAGCAGGTCGGCGACGGTCAACTCACCCGCGGAACGGAGCAGGCGCAGACCGGCGGCGAGCCGCCCCGGGTCCAGCTCCACCCACCGGCCGCGCAGCCGCACCAGCGGGGTCTTCAACTCGGCCAGCGTCGCCAACTCGTCGGCGGACAGCGGATGGTCACCGAGGGCGACCTCCCAGCGGTAGTCGACCAGGGCGTCCAGACCGACGCCGGCTTCGGTGCCACCAACCGTGCCGGGCGCGGTGCGACTGCGGGCACGCAACCGGGCGCCGAGCCGCGCCGACGGGCGCTGCCACCAGGACGGCAGCAGCACCCCGAAACCGGCCGCGTGCAGCACCGGAGCGCCCTCGCTGAGGAACCGGTGCGCCCCCTCGACGTCGAGGTCCATCGCCTCCGGGGCGGCGGTCCGCAGCGCGGCGTCCAGATCCGGCCAGAGCCGGCTGGCCCGGCCCAGCTCGGCGAGCAGCGTCTCCTGCGGGCTGGTCGTCCGACCGGCCAGGCCGCCGAGCGTCTGCGGCGCCTGCCAGACCTGCCCGGCGTCGACGTGCAGGCCGGGTTCGTCGGCGGCCTGCAACCCGAACTCCAACCGCCAGCGCCCACCGCCGGTCGGCTCGACCGACGCCGGGACGACGTCGGTCGGCGCCGGGCGGGTGGCCAGGATCGGTTCGGTGACCTCGTCGGGGGCCGGTTCCACCAGCCGGAAACTGGCTCGCACCGGGCCGCCCGCGGCGTCGCGCTGCCAGTTGTCCAGCTCGTCGCGCAGGGTGGCCAACGCGGTCGGGTCGACGGTGAAGTCGCGCCGGGGGCCGGCGAGCGCGGCCAACCACGCCGGTGCCGGGCCACCCGGCCGCAGCCCACGCGCCAGGGTGGTGGTCGCCAGAGCGGCCCGCGCGGCGGCGTCGGTCAGCGCGTCCAGCGCATCCGCGACCACGTCGGCAGCGGTCAGCTCACCATCGCCCGGGCCGGTGGTCCCGGTGGCGGTGACGGCTCGGGCGGCTGGGGGCAGGGCCAGCGCCAGCGAACGGGCCCATGCGGCGTCGGTGCCGGTCAGCAGGGGACGCCAGACCGCCAGCGCCGGCACCTGCGCCCCGGCTTCCAACGGCGTTTCGGCGGCCGACCGCGTTTCGGCGGCTGACGGTGTGCGGACGCCGGGGAGGACACGGCCACGGGTCACCAGGTCGGCGGCGAAGTCGGCCAGCTCGGCGAGGTGACGCAGGGTGGCCCCGGGCACCGCCGGGAGTTCGTCCAGGGCGCGCAGGAGCGGCAGCGCGTCGTCCGGGGCGTACACCAGCACGGGGACCCGCCACCCGGCCAGGGTGAGCCGGCCGCGGGTCGGGGGTGCGACGGCGGTCCGGATCAGCTCGGGTGAGTCGGTCGGCGCGCCGGCCCGGGTGGGCAGGGTGAGCAGCGCGGTGTCCGGGCGGGCGGGCTCGGCGGCGTCGGCGAGGACGGCGACCAGGTCGGTGTGCCCGGCGGCGAAGGGGTGCGGGCGTTCCCGGGGTGACCGACCGGAACGGGTCGGTGCGGAAGGCGCGGCGCTGTCCTCGGCCCAGACGGCGAGACCGCCGGTTGGGCTGTCGCCGGGCAGCCACAGCCCGTGGATGACCAGCACCTGCTCCCCCTCGTCGCCGCCCGCGCCCAGGATAGGCGGCCCCCTGCGGGTCCGGCGCATCCCACCCAGGGCTCACCGCGTCGCCGTCAAAGGCCGCCCGGGCGTGATCGAAGATCAGATCGCGCCGGACTCGCCGTCGGTCAGCTCGCGCAGGATGTCGGCGTGACCCGCGTGCCGGGCCGTCTCCTCGATCATGTGCACCAGCACCCAGCACAGCGACACCTCACCGAGCTGCGGGTGCGGCACCACGTGGTCGAGGTCGAGGCTCGCGGCGACGACCCGGGATCGGGCGCAGGCCCGCTCGTACGCCTCGGTGAGCCCGGCGACGGTGTCCTGGTCGCCGACCGCGAAGTGCGCCGCCGCGTCCTCGTCCGAGGTCAGGTAGACGTCGCCCGGCTCGGGGGCCAGCAGGGTCGGGAACCAGTTCCGCTCGACCATCGTCAGGTGCTTGACCAGCCCGGCGAGCGTGGTCGCCGAGGGCACCAGCCGGCGGCGCGCGTCGGCGTCGGAGAGACCGCGCAGCTTGCGCAGCAGCACGGCTCGGTGGAAGTCGAGGAACGAGTCCAGGACGGCGCGTTCGTCGGCGGTGCGGGCGAGCACCGGACCGAGGGTCGGATCGATCGTCTGCTCCATCCGCCGACCCTAGTCACGAAGCGGAGCTCCCCGCTGCCCCGCTATCCGCTGCGGGCGGGCGGCACTACGGGCAGGATGGGCGCATGGCTTCATCCGTGCAGATCCTTCTCGTCGGCGGCACGGCGGACGGGCAGACCATCACCGTCGAACTGGACAGCAACGGCCGTCCGCCGCTGACCCACCACCACATCGGCTCGGGTGGGCTGGCCGACGCGCAGATCTACGAGTTGGAGACCGCCCGGGAAGAGGCCCGCGAGTGGCGCTACCGGTGGACCGGCCCGGCGGTGTGACAGCCCAGGTCAGACCCGGGTGAGGGTCTGACTGCGCAGGCTCTCCAACACGCCACGGGTGACCTCCGAGGTGCCCCGCGCCTGCTCGCACACCTCCGCCACCCGGCGGGCGGTGGCCTCGGCGCGTTGCTCCCGCTCGTCCCACAATCGGTCGACCTCGGCCAGCAGCGGCCCCTCGACCTCCCGCTCGACACCGCGCAGGGCCGGCACGCCGAGTCGTTGGGCCAGGTCGAAGACCTTGCCGGCGTACGGCAGGGGCAGGAACGGTGTGCCGACCATCGCCGCGAAGATCAGGAAGTGCAGGCGCATGCCGACGGCCAGGTCGAAGTGGCGCATCAGCCCGAGCACCTGCTGCGGCGAGTAGGTGCCGTGCAGGATCCGGCCCCGCTCGGCGGCGACCATGTGGGACAGGACGCCGTGGGCATGCCGGATGTCGTCGCGTTCCATCGGCACGAACAGCACGTACGCGTCGATCCGGTGCACCAGGAAGTCACCGATCTGGGCCAGCAGCCGGTGGTAGCCGTCCACGTCCAGCCGTTCGGCGGCCCGCCCCGGCTCCCGCACGCTGATCCCGACCAGGCGTTTGCCGACCGGCACACCCTCCTCGGCCAGCAGGTGCGCAGGGAACTCCTCCGGTTGCAACAGGAAGGCCGGGTCCGCGGTGACCGTGATCGGGTTGAGCAGGCCAGCCTCCTCCAGCACCATCCGGGACTCCTGGTCACGGACGGTCACCTGAGTCGCGCCGGAGAGCGTCTCCCGGACCATGCCGGTGTCCACCCCGTCGCTGAGCGGCCCGACCCCCACCGCGTACGTGATCAGCGGCAGGCCCCGCTCCTGGGCGACCCGGACCACCCGCAGGTAACGGCGAGCCTCCCGGTCGTAGAGGATGCCACCGCCGCCCAGGATGAGCAGATCGAGTTGGGCCAGGACCAGGGCGGAGTCGGTGCGGCTGACGCCCTCCCAGGGCACCGCCTCGACGTCCGGATGGGCGGCCCGGGTGTGCTCCGGGTTACGGGAGAAGACGATGATCCGGGCATTCGGTTCCTGCGTACGCAGATCGGTGAGCAGGCCGGTGAGGATCGCCTCGTCGCCGAGGTTTCGCCCACCGTACGAGCCCAGCACACCGATGGTCAGTCCGGCACCGTGCGTCATCCGTCGCTCCTCCCCAGGTGCGGTCCGCGCCGGTTTCCCGCTGGGCAGGTGAACAGTCCTGCCGGGGGGACCGTCCTGGGTCCCGCTTCCGACCTCAGCCCGCCGGGTCGATCCGCTTCGCCATCTGCTGTGAGGTGACCTCGAAGCCCAGACTGCGGTAGAGCCCGATCGCCACGGTGTTCGTCCCGAACACGTTCAGACCCAGCTCGGGCACCTTGAGCTGGGCGAGTTCGACCTCGATGAGCTGGATCATCCGGCGTGCGTACCCGTGTCCCCGGTGCTCCTCGTGCACCTCGATGTTGTGGATCCACGCCTGGTCCGGGGCGGCGGCCGTCGGCAGTGTCACCCAGATCCAACCGACCTCGGTGTCACCGACCCGGCCCATCCGCAGCAGCGCCCCCTCGGTGGCCGCGCCCGCCGGCAGCGACTCCCGGATCTGACTGCTCGACCGATCAAGGGCCGCCTCCGGGGTCATCCCCCGGTGCGCCACCAGGTCATCGGCGTACCCCTGCTCCAGCGACACCAGCAGCCGGGCCAGCTCCTGCGCCGTCATCGGCGTCAACGTCAATTCCACAGTCGCTCCCCTTCGTCGTTGCCAGCGGGTAGTGCAGCAGAACCCGCCCGGACACGCCACCGGGTTGGCCACGGCGGGACGGACGGGACAGCCAGGCGTGCGCGACCCGGCCATGATGACGAGCTCACGTCAGCGACGGCCACCTCGACAATCCGGAGGGGGTGGCCACCGGAGGGGAAATGGGTTGTCCGGCGGCGTGGATGGGGCGCACGGTGAGTAGGTGACGCAGCAGACCACCAACCGGATCGGCTGGACCGACCTGCCCGAGCGGGTCCGGACGTCGGTGCAGGAGATCATCGGCGATCGGGTGGTCGAGGCGGTGTCCCAACCAGGCGGCTACTCGCCGGGCACCGCGGACCGGGTCCGCACCGCGACCGGTCGGCGGGCGTTCGTCAAGGCGATCAGCCCGGCGCAGAACCCGGACAGCCCCGGGATGCACCGGGCGGAGGCCCGTACGGCCGCCGCCCTGCCGGCCTCGGCACCGACGCCCCGACTGTTGGGCTGCCACGACGACGGCGAGTGGGTGGCGCTGGTCTTCTCCGACGTGGACGGTCGACACCCGGCCACCCCGTGGCGGGCCGATGAGCTGACCCGCGTCCTGAAGGCCCTGGAGGTGATGGCCGCGGTGCTCACCCCGAGCCCGGTGACGCACGTGCCGACCGCCGCCGACCTGCTGGCCGAGGACTTCGCCGGGTGGCACCGGATCGCGGCCGACCCACCGGCTGTGCTGGACCCGTGGGCCTGGGAGCACCTGGACCAACTGCGCGCCGCCGCCGACCACGGCATCGCCGCGCTGACCGGTGACACGCTCTGCCACGTGGACGTACGGGCCGACAACCTGCTGCTCGACGCGACCGGCACGGTCACCGTCGTCGACTGGCCGGGGGCCTGCCGGGGGCCGGCCTGGCTGGACACCGCGCTGCTGCTGGTCAACGTCCGGCTGCACGGCGGGCACGACACCGAGTCCCTGCTGCGCCGGCTGCCCATCACCGCCGAGGTCGACCCGATGACGCTCACCGGCGTGTACGCCGGGTTGGCCGGGTTCTTCGCCGACGGCGCTCGTCGTCCGCCACCGCAGGGCATCCCCACCGTCCGCGCGTTTCAGCAGGCCCAGGCCGACGCCCTGCTCCCGTGGCTGGCCACCCGCCTCCGGTGACCCGGCGGGCGGGTCAGGGCGTCGTCGGCGTCGACTGCAGGTGGCGTGCCAGTTGCGCCAGGTCGGCAAGGCGCAGATCGCCGTCGAGGCCCTTCAGCGCGGCGGTCATCGCACCGGCCGCCCGCCCGGCCCGCAGCCCCACCTCGGCGTCCTCGACCACCAGGCACCGCGCCACGGGCACGCCCAGCAGAGCGGCGGCCCGCAGATAGCCCTCCGGGTCCGGCTTGCCCACCCGCACGTCCTCCACGGTGACCAGCACCGGCGCGACGATGCCGGCGGCACCGAGCCGAGCCTCGGCCAGTCGCGCGTCCGCGCTGGTCACCACCGCCCAGGGCAACTCCAACCGGGCCAGCGCGCTCAGCAGGTCGTGCGCCCCGACGGTGGCCGTCACGTCGGACAGGTCGTCGTACTGCAACGAGAGCTGTCGCGCCGCAGCCGCGGCGACCGCGCTGTCGTCGAGCGCGGGCAGCAGCCGGCGGATGGTCCGGTCGGCGGGGCTGCCGTGCGCGATCGCCAGCGCCGCAGCGGGGTCGACGGTGTATTCGACGGCCCACCGCTCCCAGGCCCGCTCGACGGCGGCGTCGGAGTCGACCAAAGTGCCATCCATGTCGAACAGCACCGCGCCGATGCCTGCCAGTGTCACGCCACGCTCCCCCTGATGCTCGTCGGACGACAATAGCCGCCCGGCTCCCCCGCCCCAAGATCCGCGCAACTTCGGGGATCCTGCTGCCTCGCCGACTGCTGAGGCAGCAACAACACTGAAGTTGCGCGAATCTTGGCGGGTGGTGTCCTCAGCTCGGCAGGGGGCCTCAACCATCCGCCGCACGGGAGGCGTTCTTCTCACCGAGGGGGTGGGCATGACCGAGACGTTCCACGAGTTCGTGGTGCAGCGTTCGCCGGCGCTGTCCCGGACCGCCTACCTCCTCACCGGTGACCATCAACTCGCCGAAGACCTCGTGCAGACCGCCCTGGCGCGCACCTACCGCCACTGGCGACGCATCCGCGACGGCGATCCCGAGGCGTACGTCCGCCGCGTCATGTACCACCAACAGGTCTCCTGGTGGCGACGCCGACGCCTCGCCGAACGCCTCGAAGCCGAACCCACCGAACGGGCCGGCGGCGACCACACCGACACCACCGCCCTACGACTGACCCTCACCGCCGCGCTGCGCCACCTCACCCCCCGCCAACGGGCCGTCATCGTGCTGCGCTACTACGAGGACCGCACCGAAGCGCAGGTCGCCGACCTGCTCGGCTGCTCTCTCGGCACCGTCAAACGCCACGCCCACGACGCACTGCGCCGACTCCGAGCGGTCGCTCCCGACCTGCTGGACGCCGCCGCGGAGAGGAGCACCCGATGACCGCCCGGCTCCGCGACGCACTGCGTGCCACCGCCGAGGACGTGCCCACCTACCCGGTGTACGAGCGCGCTCTCGCCACCGCCCGCCGCGACCGTCTGCGCCGCGTGGGCGTCGGCGCCGCGGCGTTGTTGCTGCTCGCGTTGGCCGGCGTCGTGGTGCCGCTGACGCGTACCCCCGGCCTCGACCCGGCCGCCGCCGCGAACGCCGCGCTGCCCGACCACATCGCCCTGCCGCCGATCGGCACGCTGCATGTCACCGACCGTCCCCGGCTCGGTCCGGCGTCGGTCATCTTCGACGGGCCGGCGCCGCGTCTGCACGGTTGGAACGACGTGAACGTGGTCGGCGTGGTCGACGCGGACTCCGACCGCTACCGGATCATGCGGATGGGCGGGGAGTCACTGGCGGGCGTGTCGGTCCACCTCTCCCCCGACGGCCGGTACGTGGCCCGGCCGGACGGGGTCCAGGACGATCCGGGCGTCGAGGTCATCGACTTGATCACCGGCCGGACCCAGCGACTCACGTCGCCCGTCGACCGCAGTGTCTGGAGCACACCTGTCGGCTGGTCCGCTGACGGCGGGTCGCTGGTGGTCAGTGACGAAGTGCCGGTCGCGTTCGAAGGGGCCACGTACACCACCGTGCTGAGTGCGGTGACCCTCGGCGGGGAGCGTTGGACCAGGCTGGCCGCCGGCGCCCAGGAGGCCCGCTTCGGCTCGACCGTCGCCGCCGCCCCGGGTCGGCTCGCCTACCAGTACGGCCGCACCGTCGCGGTGACCGATCTGGCTGGCCGCGAGCTCTCCTCGTTCGCCCTGCCCGACGAGACATGGCTGGCCGGCAAGGGCGCATGGCGTCCGGACGGCACGAACCTGACGCTGGCTGTCCGCCGGGCGGACAGCGAGTGGACCCTGCGCCAGGTCGACCCCGCCAGCGGCCGGGACGTCGGTCCACTACGCCTGCCCGCTGTGTCCGGGGTCGTCGCCATCCGGCTGCTCGGCTGGGCGCCGGACGGGTCGGCGCTGGTGGCGGCCTATCAGCCGGACCCCCTCGCCCCCGACCTGCCGCTCGAGGAGCAGACGGCCCCGCCCACGAGCGACCAGCGCGTGCGCACCGTACGGGTGCTCGCGCTCACGCCCGGAGCCACCGCACCGCGAACCGTGTTGACCGCGCCGGACCAGGTCATCGCCGTCGACGTCGCCGACCAGGTGGTCCGCAGCGGACGCGTCCGCGACGCGCAGCCGCCGGGCGGAGTGGGTGGTCGGTTCTGGCTCTGGACGGGTCTCGTCACCATGCTGGTCACTGTCGGAGTGGTGTACGCGAGCCGCCAACGGATCGCGCTGTGGCTCGACGATCGACGCGTCAGGCGAGCGCGCCGGGCTGGTGGGTGAGAAACGGCAGCAGCACGCGGCGTCACCCGTCCCGATCCAGCACCGGGCGAACGGCATCGACGAACGAGATCCGGCGATTCGTGCGTGCCTCGATCGCGACCAGCCAGCGCTCCCGATGGCGCTCACGCAAGGGCGCCGTCGCGCCGCCAGGCTCCTCGCCCAACCGACGCTGGTCGACGCGCTCCGCACCGATGCTGGTCAACACAGCCCGGCTCGCCGCCTCGACCTCCGCCGGCCCTTCCAACAACACCAGGTTGTACGCCTCGTCCACGGCGCGCATCGCCGCGTACGCCTCGTCGTAGCCCGGCACCGGCTCACTTCCGCCGGCTTCGAGCCACCGCCGGTCCAACTGCCGGTACGCCTGGTCGCAGGCGCTCAGGAACCCGACGTACGCGTCCCGCCGTAGCTCGTCCCGGCGCGTCGCCCGCCGTTCGACGCTTTCCTGGCGGGCCACGGCGAGCTGGTGGGCCAGTTGCCGTCGGGTGCTCAGCGCGCCGACCAACCCGGTCAGGCCGGCGGCGGCCAACGTGGACAGTGAGGTGATCAGCGCGACGGCGACGGTGTCCTGCACCCGCCCATCATGGCGGCGCGCGCAGTGGGTGTCGTCACCCGGGCGCGGGTCGACTCCGGGTCAGCACGCGGTCGATGGTTGGCAGTCGGGCAGCTCGACACGCCGAACGCCGCGCTGCTGAGCTGCCAGAGATCACTCGCGGGCACGTACTGCTGCCGTTTCATGATGAGGGGTGGGCGCGGCAGGTTTCGAACCTGCGACCCCCCGCTTGTAAGGCGGGTGCTCTCCCACTGAGCTACGCGCCCGGATCGCCCGTGCGGCGGGCCGGTGGTGGGCAAGCTTACCTTGCCCGCCACCGGCTCGGGCGCACGGCGTACCCCGGTCAGACCGTCGCTGCGGCGATGGCCTTGCGCCAGCCCTGCTGGTCGCGGGCCTCGCCCGGGCCGTTCATCTCGGCGAAGCGGACCACGCCGGCCTTGTCGATGACGAAGGTGCCCCGGTTGGCGAACCCGGCGAGGTCGTTGAAGACCCCGTACGCCTGGGCGACACCGCCGTGCGGCCAGAAGTCGGCCAGCATGGGGAACTGGTAGCCCTCGCGGTCAGCCCAGATCTTGTGGCTGTAGGCCGAGTCGACGCTGACGGTCAGCACCTGGACGTCGTCGTTCACGTACTCGTCGAGGTTGTCCCGTATCTCGGACAGCTCACCCCGGCAGGTGCCGGTGAAGGCGAGCGGGTAGAAGACCAGCAGGACGACGCGCCTGCCCCGGAAGCCCGAGAGCCGGACCTCCTGGTTGTTCTGGTCCTTGAGCACGAAGTCCGGTGCCTCGGCACCAACCTCGATGGGCATGCGAACTCTCCTCGGGTCGGGTCACGAAAACGGCACCGGCTTGCCACCCGGCGGTGCGGACCGCCGGGCGCGCGAAGCGGCACGGGCTACTTCTTGGCCTTGGCCCCTCGGCGCAGCACCAGACGTGCGCCGCTCCAGTCCCGGCCGGCGTTGACGGTCGAGGTCTGCTGAAGGCCGGCGGTGGGTGCGGACTCCGCGACCTCACTCGGCTCGACGTGCCCGTCACGCCCCGCCTTCGGGGTGAGGAGCCACACGACCCCGTTGTCGGCCAGCGGGCCGAGGGCATCGACGAGAAGCTCGAAAAGGTCACCGTCGCCGTCGCGGTACCAAACCAGCACGGCGTCGACCACCTCGTCGGTGTCCTCGTCGACCAGATCTCCACAGCGGTCGGTCAGGGCGTCTCGGAGATCCTGGTCGACGTCGTCGTCGTACCCCATCTCCATGACGACCATCCCCGGTTCGATTCCGAACCGGTCCGCCAGGCTGCGTACCCCGTCGGCGGCCTGACCAGCGGTCGCGCTCACTGTCGCGTGCCTCCTCATCTCGTCCCTGCTCGCGGCGTCGGTGCGACGCCGTCAGGCAAAGTCCACACAGTTGTGCGTCCGCGCGCAAGTGGCGCACCGGGTGGAACGGAATTTACCGTGCCAGCAGCGTACGGGCACCGTCGGTAATGGCTTCCGCGGAGACCAGTACGTGACGTGCTGCCGGACCTAATGGTACAAACGAGTCAACTGCCGCTACTCGTCGCGCGGCACCGACATATCCGGCGTCGACCAGCGCGGCGATCACTCCCTCGCCGACCCCGCCGGAGCGGCGTGTCTCGTCCACGACCAGCACCCGGCCGGTCGCCGAGGACTCCCGGATGATGTCGGCCACCGGCAGGGGGGCCAGCCAGCGCAGGTCCACCACCCGGGTGCCCACCCCCTCCTCGGCGAGGACGGCCGCTGCCCGCAGCGACATCCGCACCCCGTTACCGAAGGTGATGATGGTCAGGTCGTCCGCCGAACCGACCCGGTAGACCCGGGCCCGCCCGATCGGCACGTGCCCGGCCACCCACGCCCCCGGCTCCGGGTATCCGGCCAGCCACTCCCCGTCGCCATCGGCGTACAGGTCGCGGGTGTGGTAGAGCGCGATCGGCTCCAGGAACACGCAGACACTGCCGTCCACCGCCGCGCTGGCCAGGCAGGTCCGCAGCATGGGCGCGGCGTCGTCCGGCCGCGCCGGCACCGCGACCACCAGACCAGGCACATCCCGGAGTACGGCCACCGAGTTGTCGTTGTGGAAGTGCCCGCCGAACCCCTCCTGGTACGCCAGCCCGGCCACCCGCACCACCATCGGGTTGCGGAACGCCCCCTGCGAGAAGAACCGCATGGTGGCCGCCTCGCCGCGCAGCTGGTCTTCGGCGTTGTGCAGGTACGCCAGGTACTGGATCTCCGGCACCGGCAGCATCCCGGCCAGCCCCGCGCCCAGGCCCAACCCCAACACCGACGTCTCGTCCAACAGGGTGTCGAAGACCCGGGCCGCCCCGAAACGGTCGCGCAGCCCCTTCGTCACCCCGTACACGCCGCCCTTGGCAGCCACGTCCTCACCGAAGATCGCCATCTGCGGGTGATCGAGCATCCCGTCGGCGAGCGCCGCGTTGATGCTCTGCGCCAGAGTCATCGGCCCGCTCAGCTCCGGCGGCTTGCCACCGAACGCCTCCGCCCGGGCACCCGCGCCCGGGCCGCTGGCCCGTGCCGCGGCGTCGGCCACCGCCCGCGCCACCCGCATCGGGCGGCGGGGCGCCAACGTCGACACCACGTCGGCCGCGGAGGCCAGCTTCGGCTCGCCCAGCACCTCCTCGGCCAGCCGGCGTACCTGCCAGCCGGTCTCGTCGTACCGGGCCAGCAGCTCCTCGCCGGTCGCCACACCGGCGTCGACGAGCAGCCGCGCGGTGGCGGCCACCGGGTCCCGGTCCAGGTCCTCGGCCAGCTCGGCCGGGCTGCGGTACGCCGACTCCGCGTCCGCACCGGCGTGCCCCATCAGCCGTACGGTGCGCAGGTGCAGCACGGCCGGCCGCCGGGTACGGCGTACCCAGGCCGCGGCCTCCGCCGCCACCGCGTACGTCTGCACCGGGTCGGCCCCGTCCGCGCTGAAGTAGCGGATGCCCGGCTTGGCCCGCAGGGTCGTCTCGACCCAGCCCTCAGGTGTTCGGACGCTGATGCCCAGCCCGTTGTCCTCGCAGACGAAGAGCACCGGGATGCGCAGCTTGCCGTGGTCGTACCACCCGGCGGTGTTGAAGGCGGCGGTGGCGCTGGCGTGGTTGACCGAGGCGTCGCCGAACGAGCAGACCACGATCGCGTCCGGTGGCCAGGGGGCGTGCGCGGCGCCCGCGCCGCTGCCGACCCGGACCCCCGCCCCGGTACGCCGCCCGGCGCTGTCCAGGCGGCGCAGCCGTTCCACGGCCAGTCCCATGCCGACCGCGCGGGGCAGGTGCGAGGCGATGGTGGAGGTGGTCGGCACGATGGCCAGGTCGGCCCGGCCGAACACCTTGTGCCGACCGCCGGCGATCGGCTCCTGGCTGGAGGCGACCATGCCGCGCAGCACGTCCCGGGCCGCGTCCGCGTACGCCGCGAACCCGCCGGTGGGCGGCTCGGTCCCGGACGGCTCGGACGCCTCGGACTGCTCGGCTGCCTCGGGTTCGGCGGCGGGCCCCGGGTCCACGGCTCGCTGCGGATCCACGGCGGGTTGCGTGCCGGTGGCTGGTTGCGTGCCGGTGGCTGGTTGCGTTCCGGTGGCTGGTTGCGTGCCGGTGGCTGGTTGCGTGTCGGCAGCCGGCTGTGCCTGGTCCGCCGGCGTCGCCTCGGCGGCGGCCTGGGCGGCGCGCTGGCAGTAGAACGCGCCGGAGCGGTAGTGCAGCAGCGCCGGATCGGTGGGACGTAGCGCGGCGGCGACCGCGGCGTTGCCCTCGTGCCCGGCCGAGCCGATCGTGTAGAAGCCCTCCCCGAAGCTGCGCAGCCAACGGCCGGCCAGGTCGAGCTGCCGGCTGGTCACCTGTGCGTCGAACAGGTCCAGCACCTGCGCGCCGGTCAGTGGGGCGTCGTCGGTGACCGGGTCAGCGGGATCACGCCGTTGCTGCGCGGCGGGCAGCGCCGTCAGCGTCTCCCGGAATCGGTCGTCGAGGTCTTGCGGGGTGGTCACGTCGGACAGCATTACCGACGGGAGGCCGCCTCGCCCAGTGGGACACGGCTGGGGCGGGTCGGCTCACTCCGGCCCGCAGGGCTCCGGGCAGCCACCGTCGGACACCTTCCACACCAGGTCACGAAGGGTGCTCAGCTCCCGGTCGGTCAGCCCCGACAGGAGTCGGGAGTCAGACATCACCTCGGTCACCCGGTCCCGTTCGACGCGCCCCTTCTCGGTCACCACCAACGTCTTCTGCCGCCGGTCCGCCGGG
This sequence comes from Micromonospora sp. M61, assembly GCF_018070245.1. Classification (NCBI taxonomy): domain Bacteria; kingdom Bacillati; phylum Actinomycetota; class Actinomycetes; order Micromonosporales; family Micromonosporaceae; genus Micromonospora; species Micromonospora sp. M61. The sequence continues at coordinate 31,721 of NZ_JAGPYA010000069.1, forward strand.
TCGGTGCGGCGCTCGACCAACCCGGCCTGCTCCAGCTTGTCGACCAGCACCGTCACGTTCGACCGGTCACAGCCGAGTTGACCGGCGAGGTCACGGGCGGGCAGCGGGTGGTCCGGGTCCAGTTCACGCAACGCCCGGGCCGCCGCCGGGGTGAGTCCCAACTCGGCGAACGCGGAGCCCTGCCGGTGCCGCAGGGCGTCGCTCACGTGGGCCATCCGGCGTAGCACATCGGCGGCGAGACCGGCCCGATCCACCGGCCCACCTGCTGCGGAACCCACCTCCTGCGTCACGGCCACATCGTACGCACGGGGCCGGTCACCGAGGCCCCCGACCGAAGCCTCTAGATCCGGGCAACATCAGGGAAAGTGCTGCCTCGGCGCGCGCTGAGGCAGCACTTTCAGGGAACTTGCGCGGATCTTGAGCGCGCGACGGCGGCGCGAGGCGCGGTCAGCCGGGGAGTAAGCGGTCAGCCGGGGAGGAAGGAGAAGCGGACCTGGCGGGTGGGGTTGTCACCGTTGGTGTCGACCAGGCAGACGGACTGCCAGGTGCCGAGGGCCAGCCGGCCGCCGAGGACCGGCAGTGTGGCGTACGGCGGAATGAACGCCGGCAGCACGTGGTCCCGGCCGTGGCCGGGCGAGCCGTGCCGGTGCCGCCAGCGGTCGTCGGTGGGCAGCAGCGCGTCGATGGCGGTCAGCAGGTCGTCGTCGGAGCCGGAGCCCGTCTCGATGATCGCGAGGCCGGCGGTGGCGTGTGGCACGAAGACGTGCAGCAGTCCGTCACCCTCACTGGAGACGAACTGCTGGGCCTCTGCGGTGATGTCGTGGACGCTCGGGCGGGACCCGGTCCGGACGGTGATGACGTCGCTGCGCATACGTCGCATTCTGCCCGAGCGGGTCAGGACCCGCCGCCACCGCCACCAGAGTCCCCACCACCCCCACCGCCGGAGTCGCCACCGCCGCCGGACCAGTCCCAGCCGCCCGAGTCGCTCCCGTAGTAGGTCGCCGGGATACCTGTGTCGGCGTGCCTGCGGCGCTGGCCGGGCACGGGCCGCGCCCTCCGGTCAGCAGGTGCCAGCAGGCCGCCGCGCAACTGGGCCGCGCCGAAGACGGCCGCGGCCAGGGCGAGGACGATGATCGGGAGCACGGCGGGATCACCCGACAGGAGCACCCAGGTCGCTGGGATCGCCGCGAGCACCCCGACCGCCAGGAGTGCACCGCCGACAACTACTCGTCGCCCGAACATGTCACCACGGTAGGAAACGAGAACAAGGGCCGAAAGCTCGTCGTCGCGCTAAGTTACCGACGGGTACCTGTGTTGAGCGTCGCGTCAGGGGCCCCTAGACGTGACGACAGGTGCCACCAGGGGGCAGGATGGCGCTAGAGACCTATCCCACACACAACCGAGGGAACGCCTGTGGCTACGGAACGCAAGCGCCCGGTGATCAGCGACGGCCTACCGAGCCAGCTTCCGGACATCGACCCTGACGAGACAAGCGAATGGGTCGAGTCGCTTGACGGTGTCATCGACGAACGCGGCGCCAAACGCGCCCGCTACGTCATGCTGCGCCTGCTGGAGCGGGCCCGTGAGCGCCAGGTCGGGGTTCCGCCCCTGACCACCACCGACTACATCAACACCATCCCGTCGGAACGCGAACCGTGGTTCCCGGGTGACGAGCACGTCGAGCGGCGGATCCGGGCGTACGTCCGGTGGAACGCCGCGATGCTGGTGCACCGGGCGCAGCGCCCGGAGATCGGCGTCGGCGGGCACATCTCGACCTTCGCCAGCTCGGCTTCGCTCTACGAGGTGGGCTTCAACCACTTCTTCCGGGGCAAGAACCACCCGGGCGGCGGCGACCACATCTTCTACCAGGGCCACGCCTCCCCCGGCATGTACGCGCGGGCGTTCCTGGAGGGGCGGCTCAGCGAGCACCAGCTCGACGGGTTCCGCCAGGAGTTGTCGCACCCCGGCGGCGGGCTGCCGTCGTACCCGCACCCGCGGCTGATGCCGGACTTCTGGGAGTTCCCCACCGTCTCGATGGGTCTCGGCGGTCTGAACGCGATCTACCAGGCCCGGTTCAACCGGTACCTGCAGCACCGCGGCATCAAGGACACCTCGCAGCAGCACGTGTGGGCGTTCCTGGGCGACGGTGAGATGGACGAGCCGGAGACGCTGGGCGCCATCGGTGTGGCCGCCCGCGAGGAGCTGGACAACCTCACCTTCGTGATCAACTGCAACCTCCAGCGGCTGGACGGCCCGGTCCGGGGCAACGGCAAGGTCATGCAGGAGCTGGAGTCGTTCTTCCGGGGTGCCGGCTGGAACGTGATCAAGGTCGTCTGGGGCCGCGAGTGGGACCCGCTGCTCGCAGCGGACACCGACGGCGCGCTGGTCAACCTCATGAACACCACGACCGACGGCGACTACCAGACCTACAAGGCGGAGTCGGGCGCGTACG